>JBAXWB010000029.1 GCA_037128595.1 bacterium | reverse complement strand
CAATATCCATGGGAACTGTGATCGTCTAACCGTTTCCCACAGGTTCCTTGGAGCAGATCCGACGAGTGAGCGAGGATTTCAAGCCATTGCGGGTATCTAAGATCCAGCTCTATTTCTGGTCCTTATTTCCCAACTCTTTTTCAAATTCATCTGAGGCCTCTTTTCCCATCTTCTCGCCCCATTTCTGTCCGATGGCTACGCTCTCTTGAAAAATCTGGGGGGAAGTGGATAAGACTTTCTGGCCGACTTGACTTTGATAGAAGGAATTTATGGCCTTCAGGTCTTCCAGCGTATAGTACTTATCGTACAGGGGGATTATCTGTTCAGTCAACGATCCCATGTCCATCTTGGTTTCGAATTTGGACCAGAAAGCTTCCGGGATTTTCGGCATTGATGTTTTGAGACCGCTTATCATGTGCGTCTTTATTCCTTCAAGGAGTTTTTCTGTGCCTGTGAGTTGAAGCATCTTCACAATTTCAACACGCTTGGTTGCTGCGATTTCGGCCTGTGCGAAGGGGCTACATGAGATCATTGTGATTAACGTGAGCAGGAGTAGTTTTTTCATTATTGGATTTCCCTTCTTGATTGTTCACCATGCCTATCACTCTACTCCCCTCCACCGGGGTCTGTCCACCCTGCAAGAACCACTCTCTGTTTTATGCTTGCCGAAACTCCCGCTCTTTCCGCCACTGAATGCAGCATCCGTTCCTTCAGCATATCCATAAATTTCTCGTTCAAGATCCCCCTCGGTCAGTGTGGCCGAGTTCGATCATGGTGAGGAAATAGAAAATTTGGTCTCTCTCGACATGCCTTCGGGTTCAGAATTTTGACAATTACAGATTACGCGTTAGGATTATGTGTGCCTATTACCAGCAAAGGTGTTACGCCTGATATTAAACGGTCGATGAGGAGGAAAGAAAATGAGCAAGTTCTGCCAAAGTTGTGGCATGCCGATGAAGAAAGACCCTAAGAACGGCGGGACGAATTCAGACGGCTCCAAGAACAGCGAGTATTGTAGCTTCTGTTACATCGGCGGAGCGTTCACCTCTCCCGAAATCAGCACCCCCAAAGCCATGCAGAAGTTCTGTATTGGCAAGCTGAAGGAGATGGGGATGCCTGGATTCGTGGCGTGGTTGTTCACAAGGAGCATTCCGAAACTGAATCGGTGGTCGGCGAAATGAACCATCGCCAGTCGCCGCACTGTACACCTCACCCTGACGGATTTGGTGCCAGTGAGCCGTCACGTTCAGCAATTATGAAATGAATAGAGCGCTGACATTCCTCCTGGTGACAGTCTCGATCTTCGCAGTCATCGGCGTACGAGTGATGCGGGGAAACAAGTCCGAGATCACCGTCCAACGGAATTTGGTCTACGGAAAGGTGGAAAATGAAGAATTGCAGTTGGACTTGGCGATGCCGAGCGCGGACAACGGGCCGTTTCCCGCAGTGGTATTCCTGCACGGTAAGGGCTGGAAGGCCGGCAACCGCCAGGAAATGAACCATTTTGTCGAGGGCGTAGCTCGTATGGGTTATGTGGGCGCAACTGTCGAGTACAGGCTAGTACCGGTCGCCCGTTTTCCGGCGCCGGTTGAGGATTGCAAGGCTGCGGTGCGCTGGCTAAGGGCCAACGCTAAGAACTATCGAATTAACCCAGACCGCATCGGCGTCGTCGGTTTCTCTGCAGGAGGTCATCTGGCTTGCATGCTCGGGGTTACGGACAAGACCGTCGGGCTGGAGGGTGACGGTGGCAACCCTGAACAATCCAGCCGGGTCCAGGCCGTGGTCAGTTTCTTTGGCCCGACCGACTTCACCACGTATGACTGGTCTAACGATCTGAAGAAGGATGTCATTGTTCCTTTCCTGGGCGGCTCCTTCTCAGACAAGCCCGAGGTTTACCAGAAGGCCTCTCCGATCAACTACGTGACAAAGGATGCGCCGCCTTTTTTGTTGTTCCACGGCACAGAAGACAAACTCGTCCCCGTCGATCAGTCGAAACGCCTTGCTGAAAAGTTGAAGGGCGTCGGCGTTTCGGTCCGAGTGGTGGTCCTCGAAGGGGAAGGTCACGGTTTCACAGACGCGTACAACCAAGTATGCATGAAACAAATGCTGGATTTCCTGGATAAGCGATTGAGGCAATGAGACAATTTGACCGAACGTGTATCAAACGGATCTTGAGCTGAGATTCACCATCAGGAATTTGGACTCTTGCAGTCAGGGAAACCCCTATTGATATGGAATACAACAGTTCATAGGCTAACTACTATCAGCTTGGGGCGATGGGATGCCAGGCAGGAGAAACTCATGATGTCAGGAAAGATAAAATCTCCAGAAATTGCCGCGGGAGCAAATCGATTCCCCTATATGCTTCTTTCGGGATTTTCCATCCTGACAGCAGGCATCATCTCCATCGGCTACTATTACTATCGGGGTGTCGACCAGTCGTACCAGCGCGAAGTGACGGCCAAACTTTCGGCAGTGGGGGAATTGAAGGTGAGTGAACTAACCCAGTGGCGTAAGGAACGGTTACAGGATGGCACCCTTTTTTTTAAAAACGAAACCTTTACCGCCCTGGTAAAGCGTTTTTTCGAACAACAGGAAGACATGGACGCCTTGCGGCAACTTCAATCATGGCTGGGTCAATATTTAGAAAACCCGGAATATGACCTGATTTGTTTGAAGGATGCACAAGGGGTCTGTCGCCTGAAGCTCCCCTCAGACCGGAGGGGCAGGGCTTCCTCCATTTCACAACCCAGTTCAGAGGTCCTGAATTCCCGTAAAGTGATCTTTCAGGATTTCTATCAGGACCCGCAGGACCAACGCATTCATTTGGCGGTTCAAGTGCCGATTCTCGATGTAACGGATGCGGGAAGGTCGCTAGGACTGCTCGTCCTGCGTATTGACCCCGACGTTAAGTTGTATCCCTTCATCCGGCACTGGCCGACTCCCAGCCCCTCCGCCGAGACCCTGCTCGTTCGCCGGGAGGAAAATGAAGTGGTCTTCCTCAATGAGCTCCGGTTCGAGTCCCACACCGCGTTAAAGCTGCGCTACTCGTTGAATCAGCTCTCCCTGCCTGCGGCCCAAGCCGTCTTGGGCCGACAAGGCATCATGAACGGAATCGACTATCGAGGTGAGCCTGTGATGGCGGACCTGCGGACTATTCCGGATTCTCCATGGGCACTGGTGGCCCGGGTCAATACCGCCGAAGTGTCCGCGCCGATGAAACAGCAAATCCGGCAAATCATTTTTATGACAGGCGCGTTGCTATTCGGGGTGGGCGTCAGTTTGTGGGCGGTTTGGCGGCAACAGCGCATCAGGTTCTACCAGACACAAGCGAAAATGGCGGAGGAGTTGCAGCACCTAACACTGGAATTGCAGGCAAAGAATGCGGAGATGGAACGATTCCTCTATACGGCCTCGCATGACCTGAAAAGTCCGGTGGTAACCATCCGCACCTTTCTCGGCTACCTGAAACAGGACCTCGCGTCGGCCGATGCCGGGCGGATCGAAAAGGACATGAATTTCATGCGCGTTGCCGCGGATAAGATGGCCCGGTTGCTTGATGAGATGGTGGATTTTGCCCGGATTGGCCATACGGTCGATCCGCCAGTGCACGTGGATTTGAAAAATCTGATGGACGAAGTACTCGGGATTGTGGCCGGTCGCATTACGGAACGCGGGGTGACGGTCAAGCTCGGTGACCTTGACGTCACGCTGAACGGGGACCGGTCCCGGTTGGCGGAACTCTGGCAGAACCTGCTTGATAATGCCGTCAAGTTCATGGGGTGCCAGAGCGAACCCTGCGTCGAGATGGGGGTGGAGCGGCGGACAGGCGAGGTGGTGTTCTATGTGCGTGACAACGGCATCGGCATCGACCCGCGCTACCATGCGAAGGTGTTCGGCTTGTTTGAGAAACTCGACCCGAAGGCCGAAGGCACGGGTATTGGCCTGGCCCTGGTGAGGCGCATCGTGGAGCTCTATCAAGGCCGGATCTGGCTGGAATCAGCCGGGCTCGCACAGGGAACATGTTTCTATTTCACTCTGCCCGGAGCCCTAATCAATCCAACAGGAGAAAAAACATGATAGATGGAGAACCGATCAATATTTTGCTGGTGGAAGATGATGATGCCCATGCCGAAATTGTGAAGCGTAATTTCGAGGCCAGCCATGTGGCTAATAAACTGATTCGCGTGGCCGATGGCCAGGCGGCGCTGGATTATCTCTACCGGGAGGCCGAATTCAGTGACCCGGCCAAGTCCCCCCGGCCGGGCATCATTCTGCTCGATCTGCGCCTGCCGAAAGTGGACGGCCTGGAGGTCCTGAAACGGATCAAGGAGGATCCGGATCTTGTTCGTATCCCGGTGGTGATCCTGACCACCTCCAAGGCCGAGATTGACATGGTCAAAGCCTACGACGCTCACGCCAATAGTTTCCTGGTCAAGCCCGTGGACTTCGCGCAGTTCTCCACGTTGATGGAAACCTTCGGCTACTACTGGCTGGCATGGAATCAGTGTCCGAAATATTGAGGAGACGAAATGAATCAGAAACAACTGTACCTGCTGGTCGTGGATGATGAGGAAAGTCATCGCGAGGCCATTCGTCGCGCTTTCGAAGCGTCGGATCTGAAGGCCGCCATCTACACCGTCGGCACGCTGAAGGAGTACCGGGAGTACATCGCGGCCCAGCTCCCTGATCTCGCAGTGCTGGATCTGAACCTACCGGATGGGCGGGCCGTGGAAGTGCTGACGCATCCCCCGCAAGCCGCCCCTTTCCCGATCTTGGTCATCACGGCGTTGGCCAACCCGAAAGCCGCAGTGGAAGTGATCAAGGCGGGCGCTTTGGACTACGTGGTGAAGTCGCCGGAGGCGTTCGCCATGCTGCCCCGGACCGTGGAGAGCGCGCTTCGCGAGTGGACCCTGTTGCAAGAACAGCAAAAGGCGGAGGAGGCGGTCCGGGAAAGCGAGGAGCGGCACCGCACCATCCTCCTGACGGCCATGGATGGGTATTGGATGACAGATAACCAGGGGAATCTTCTAGAGGTGAATGAGACTTATTGCCAGATGAGTGGCTACAGTGCGCAGGAATTGCTGGCCATGCAGATTCACGAGCTTGAGGCCAATGAAATGCATGACGAAATTCTTATCCACCTTCAGATGACCAAGGAGAAGGGTTCGTGCCGTTTTGAGTCCAGGCACAGGCGTAAGAATGGATCCATTTATGAAGTTGAAGTCAGCGCCCAGTATCGCCCTGTTGACGGCGGCCGGTATGTGGGTTTCATCCGGGACATCACTGAACGGAAACGAGCGGAGCAGGCGCTCTGCGAGAGTGAAGAACGGCAACGGTTCGCGATGGAAATGAGCCATATCGGGGTGTGGGAACTCAATCTGACAGACCACTCCTCCTTGCGTTCCCCTGAGCATGATAGAATCTTCGGATATTCGGACCTCCGGCCATGCTGGACCTATGAAATATTTCTAGAGCACGTCCTGCCGGAAGACCGGGCCATGGTTAATGGTAAATTCCAGCACGCCATTTTAACCCAGAGTGACTGGAACTTCGAATGCCGCATTCGGCGTCACGATGGGGCAGAGCGATGGATCTGGGCGGCCGGATGCCATCGCTTGAACGCTAATCATCAGTCATATCTCATGGCAGGAATTGTACAGGACATCACTGACCGCAAGCGGGATGAAGTCGAACTTCTTAAAATGCAGAAAATCATGAGTGTTGGCACATTGGCCGGTGGTCTGGCGCATGATTTCAACAATATCATGATGGGGTTGTTCGGGTACATTGCCTTAACTAAAGATGAGTTGCCTCCAGGTCATGCGGGCCTCGAACACCTGGCAAATGCTGAAAAATGTCTAACCCGGGCCACCCGGCTCACCAAACAGTTACTGACTTTTTCAAAAGGGGGAAGCCCCGTTAAGGAGGACGTCAGTCTCGGGGCGCTGGTGGAGGAAACCGCACGCTTTGACCTGTCCGGCAGCAATGTCCAGCTGGTGTATCAGCAGGCCGATGGCCTCTGGCTGGCGAAAGCGGATAAGGGGCAAATCCAACAAGCCATCTCCAATCTCACCATTAATGCCAGGCAGGCCATGCCCGTGGGCGGGCATCTCTATATTACCCTCGAAAATACGGAATTTCCAGAAGAGGTCGTGCCTTCGCTCCCCACCAGTCTCCCCTCCGGAAGAAACATTAAGATTACGGTGCGGGATGAAGGAGTCGGCATCGATTCCGCCTATCTTGACCGGATCTTCGACCCCTATTTTACGACCAAAACAACCGGCCACGGACTGGGGCTGGCGACAACCTATTCTATCATTACCAAACACGGCGGCCACATCGGCGTCGAGTCGGAACTGGGCAAAGGCACGACCTTCACCATCTATCTACCGGCTTCTGAAGCCCAGACCCTTGGGCAGAGCGGGCCGTCGGCAGCCGGTGTCCCCTCCCTGAAGCCCGCTTCCCGGATTCTGTTGCTGGATGATGAGGAGGTGATCCTCAAAATCATATCGCGCTGGATTAACAACGCCGGCTGTATCATCGTGACCACGAAAGATGGACGACAGGCCATAGACCTGTATCAGCAGGAGCTGAAGGCGGGCAAGCCATTCGATGTGATCATTCTGGATCTGACTATCCCCGGCGGAATAGGTGGACTGGAGGTGCTCAAGGAACTTCTGGTAATTGATCCTGACGTTAAGGCCATCGTTTCCAGTGGATATGCCGAAGAGTCGGTGCTGTCAAAATATGTTTTTTACGGGTTCAGAGGCGCGCTTGCCAAACCCTATACGAAGCGCGAACTCCTGGAAGTGCTGGGGCGGGTCTTGAAATGATGGCGGGCTAGTTTGTTGTGTGAATACTGGCAAGTTGATCAATCTTCCAGAAGCGATTTGGGTTTGGGAATAGCGGGAAAAAGGGGCCTCATGGCGTCCGTTCATGCGGCCCTACGCTCTGCCCTCCAGGCCCGGCGTTCAGACGTTAGCTCGACTCATATTCTTTTTCGCCTTAACCACGTCCTTGAGATAGTGTTCCTGCGGATTACGCATAGACGGATCTTGAGCTGAGATTCACCATCAGGAGTTCCCACCCTCACAATCAGGAAAACCCTGATTACTACGTCCGCCATAGATGTGGTAGTTGTGACATCTCGTGCTAGCTGGCCTGTGTATTTTACCCGTTGAGGCGCTGAAGGAGAAAATGGTGTCAAAAAAGGGAAAAGATTATGAAGTGGCATTGAACGCAATTCGACGATTTATCTTCATTGCGATACTGTTAGTGATTCTGGACGGGCATCGTGCATGGGCCCTGTTCGGAGACGTGCCTGACGCGTACTGGGCAAGGGATTCGGTGAAAGACCTGGCGGCATGCGCCGTCCAATACGTAGTCGGGACAACTGGTCCGCACGGCTTGATATGGGGGATGCAGATCCACGGGGAGTGGGTCGAGTACGACTTGCCGCCCGGCATGTTTTTTCGTCTGACGAAGCAAGTCCGCACGGATTCAGCGACGGTTGCCTCCTTTGCCATGAACTGCGGCGTGGTCATCACGATGGAGACGAACACAGTCCTGGCTTTGTGGCACAGTGCGACGGGAATCGCAATTAAGGTGATGAGCGGGTCTGCGTGGTTCCAGATCGGCCGCCACAAAATCCTGGCGACCCCCGGGCCTGGTGTTAATTACGAATGGGACGCGGGAGCGGTGG
The DNA here is from genome assembly GCA_037128595.1 of bacterium. Taxonomy (NCBI): domain Bacteria; species bacterium. Next base: position 53,204 of record JBAXWB010000029.1, on the reverse strand, counting down.
AACTGAAGCAGACCGGGTTCAGTGAGACGGTCCAGCAGAAGATTGCCTACGTCAACGGGAACGATTTGTGGCTGATGAACGATGACGGCACGGGCGCCACAAACTATATTGCGGCGCCACCGGGCAAGACGATCGGCCGCGCCGCTTTTTCACCCGACAACAGTAACGTCATCTATGAGGTCTGGACTTACTCGGGGACGCCGCAGACGTGCGATCTCTATATCGCCGACGGAAACGGGTCGAACCAGAGGGTATGGCTCAGCGCCGGTTTGCTCTCCGAAGGCACCGGCCTGGCCGGCTACAGCTACAGGATGCGCTGCCTGGTTGGACCCTCGTTTTCCCCGGACGGTGCCTCTGTCTCCTTCGCGCGCATTCAGGACTATCAGCGCGCCAGCTACTGCCGGGTGAAGCAGAAGGAGATCTGTACGGCCCCTGTAGCGGGCGGACCCGTGACCGTGCTGTGGAAGACGATGGAAAATCCGGGTGGCTTTGTGGACTCTGACATGGGCGAGAATACCTGCTGGCTGCAGGACGGGGACATTGCTTTCATGCGCAGCGGCAGGACGGGTGCGCGATGGGCCGCGGTCGTTGATGCAACGGACACGAATCGCACGGCATGGCCTTGCGACGTCTACATGGAATGGGATAACGAAGCCAACTTCAATCCGGTCACCTTGAACGCAACGGTCGATGGGCAGAGCCTGGCGTTCCCTTCCGGTTTCAAGGGGTACGGGGAAATGACAACGCCGGGCGATTTGAACTGGCTACTGCCTTTTCCCGAAGGAAGCGGCTGGTTGACCCCGCAGATGGGCGCTTGGTATGGCCCCCTGCGCACACATGATCTGTCGGCGGGTGCTAAATCGGTCTCTGTTCAAGCGGGCGACGGGACCGTGAACCTGGATTTTCCGTCCCCCTCCCAGCTCACGGTCGTTAAAGGAAGCAAATCAGTGATCTTTCCCGTGGGTAACTACTACCCGCGGACCCAGGAAGGCGGCGTGTGGAGGATCGGTTCGTCGGGTGGCGGCACCCCCCGCCAGGTTACCCGCATGCAGTCGGACTCTATGGCCTGGAACCAGGATGGTTCACGGGTGGTAACGGACTTTGAGATCTATGGAAGCCCGGACTACAGCTACCTTCAGCTTTTTGACAGCAACGGGGTATTTCAGGAAGATGCCATCTTAGGGGTGGGCGCGCAGAGCGGCGTGGGAAACTGCGATCAGGAAGGCCGGCATATCGTCGCCTGGTGCGGTAGCAACGGCGTCGGACGCATCAAAGTGGTGAACACGTATGACGGCAGCGTGCTGGATCTAGGCCCCGGCACCTACCCGGTTTTCGCCCCGTTCCATCGGACGCAGGTGGATGTGTATGAAGGACTGGTCCAAGTGACGAGCACAAATGGTGCCATAACGGTACCGTGCGGAGCGGGGCAGAGCGTCATCATCGACCCGTCGGAACACGATGCGCCGGTGACAAACCGTTTGTATCCCGGGCCCTACGTGACCAACATCATGCCCTCCTGGGGCTCGGCGGTGATCAATAACACCAACCTGACGGTCACGTTCCAGTTCAATAAGGCGATTGACCAGAATACGGCGAATAGCAATAGGATCTCGGGCATAAACTGGCAGGGGGTGGCGGAGTCCGATGTAAATTCGTGGTTGTTGAACCAAGCGCTGTATGCAGCTGTGCGGCAGGACTCCGCTAATCCGAATGCTTTCGATGTGAAGACGAGTGAACTGGTGAGCAAGGGAATTGGCGTGGGCACCTGGAACTCCAACAGTACGGCATATGCCGTCACCATCACGAACCAGGGCTTTTCCCGGATCAACGGCAACCAGTGCGAGATCACATGGGACTTGCACGGCGTTCAAGGCACCAGCCATCTGCCTGTGATGCAGCTTCAGGCCGTGACGAAGTTTCGGTTCGTTAACCCGGTGGGGATAGCCGGCGGGACGTTGGAATCACTGGCGGGTGGTAAGCTAACCGTGCCCGCGGGCGCTGTCCCGGGCAACGTGGAGTTCACCATCGGCTATGCTAAGTACCTGGATGCCACGCCCAATCCGCCAAGTACAGGGAACTGGGTGCAGGCCAGCGGGGTTTATGCGTTCGCACCCACCAATCAGAGTTTTGCGATCAATGCGACGGTCAGCTTGACGTTGGATGGCACGGGGCCAAATGTCACGATCTGGCAATACAGTGGATCGATCTGGACAAATCTAGGCGGGACGCTGGATCCGTCCGGCAGCATGATCAGTGTGACGGTGAATCGACCGGGCACTTTCTGTGCCTTCTATCAAGTACCCGCGACTGCACAGTTGCGGTTGTCGAAATCCATCGAACCGGTAAGTGCCGCCGTCGGCGAGCCGATCACATTCAACTTGATCCTGGAGAATATGGGCATGGGGTCCGCCTCCAATGTGGTCGTGACGGACGTTCTGCCGGCGACACTGATCTGCGCCACAAACAGCGTCAACAACAACGGAACCTATAACTCCGGAACCCGGACCGTGACCTGGAGCCTTGGCACGCTGCCTGGTCAAAGCCACGTCGAGCTGAGTTGTGCTGCTACGGTGAGCGTCTCCGCCGCATATGGCTCCCGCATCACCAACAACGCAACTGCGAGCAGCACTCAGACCGGATCGACCAACAGTAATGCGGTAATTGTCAGCGTCCGGTGGCCTGTGATGGCGGTGGCACGTTTTGGCATCGGAGGAACCAATAGCGTGAATACAGTCAATCTTGCAGCACTTGCCGCCTCGTGCCGGCGCGGGTTGGTGGAGATTTCCACGACCCAGGCGGAGAACACGAACCTGATCAGTTTCACGGCATTCGATAAACAGGTCGTCACCAATCAGGTGATTGGGTACAACACCTATGCGGTCTTCAACGTTGCGGCCGTCAGCAATCGCTGGCCCTCGGCTTTCAGCTTCGCGCAGGCGTTCGGGTTGCTGGTCGAGCGCTATGACGGGGACGGGATTGCTGACGTGCCGGGCCTGACGCGTCCTGTGCACCAATGGGAAATCTTTGACGCCTTCAGTCCGGATACGGGCCGCTGGGCCGGATGTACCCTGGCGATGTATGCGCAGTATCTGCGCACCGCGAGCGTGGTTGCCCACGCCGCAGACCCGGAGGCCGTCATCCTTTCCAGCGGTTTCGACAACGTGCCGCCGTCCGGCACGAACTACCTCACGAGCCTGCTTGAAGCCGATCCAGGGGCCGCGTCCGCTATTGATGCGGTCAGCGTCCACGACGGGTGGGAACGTACGTCCTACGGGTCGGGGACGAACGTGGTGACCGACTATCTTGAAGGGCGGTTGCTCACGACGATGCTCTCCCGCCTCCTACCCGATCGGGAGGTGTGGCTTACGCAAGCCGACTTCACCTCCACTTACAGCCAGCTCAAAGGCCAGGGCCACACCTGTACTGACACCGAGAACGCCCTCTTTTTGGCACGTGCCGTTCCCTTTGCCCTGGGCTCCGGGATCGGCCACCTGATCTACACAGAGATGGAGAGCAAGCCCACTGATACCGAGGCAGTGAAATGGGCGGCGTTGGTGGACTCGAACGGCAACCGTCGTGTGGGCTTTTATGTTTACGGTCAACTCGTTGATAAATTGGAAGGCTTCCAGCGTGCCCACCTTCTGGATTGGGGCTCCGGCAACATGGGTGTGCAGTTCATCAATGCCGGCGATCAGCCGGTCTGGGTACTGTGGAACGCCTCCAATAGCGCAGGCCAGGTATCGTTGCCCATCGGGCCGGTGAGTCAGGCTCGGATCACGAGTACTCTGCCATGGTCCTTCAATAACACCACGGCTATGTGGTCGATGATCCAATATCCGCTCACTAACGGTGTGCTGACGCTTACGGTCAGCGGCACCCCGGTCTACGTGGAGGCGGATAGTTGGGTTAGCCCCGACATTAACGGCAACGGCATTCCGAACGATCTGGATAGCGACACAGACGGCGACGAGATACCGAATGACTGGGAGCTCGCGAACGGGCTGAATCCGTTCGTAAACGACGCCAACCATCCGGATCCGAACGGGAACGGCATGACGTACTTCGAGGAGTATCAGGCAGGTATCTTGCCGGGGCAACCGGCTTTCGCCGTCCGTTCGGCAGTAGCTACAGGCCTACCGATCATGATCGGATGGCGATCGGTATCCGGAAAGACCTACCGCGTGGACTGGAGCCCGGACCTGAAAGGGGCTTGGTCGAACGCCGTGGATGGGGCGATTATGGCCATTGGCTCAAACACCGTCTGGTATGACACTGGAGCCCCGAAGACGGCACCATTCCCGCCCAATTCGGCCTCTCGTTTCTACCGTATCCGGCTTGTCCCTTGAACAGTGCTCATTTCGTGGAGTGAAGAAACGTAAATCATAATAGGAGAAACATATGAACAACGAAAGCAAGTGCCCGGTAACAGGCAGAACTCATGGCCACGCGGCTGGCAGCGGCCCATCGAACCGGGAGTGGTGGCCTAACCAGTTGAACCTCAAATTACTCCACCAGCACTCCGCCATGAGCAATCCGATGGGCGAGGATTTTAACTACGCTGAGGAGTTCAAGAAGCTCGACCTGAAGGCGGTGAAGAATGACCTCTATACCCTGATGACCAACTCGCAGGACTGGTGGCCGGCCGATTTCGGTCACTACGGGCCGCTCTTCGTGCGGATGGCGTGGCATAGCGCAGGCACCTACCGCATGGGCGATGGCCGTGGGGGGGCGGGGTCTGGCTCCCAACGCCTGGCGCCTCTCAACAGTTGGCCTGACAATGCAAATCTCGACAAGGCGCGCCGACTGCTCTGGCCGATCAAGCAGAAATACGGTCGCATGATCTCCTGGGCCGACCTTATGATCCTCGCCGGAAACTGCGCGCTTGAGTCCATGGGATTCAAGACCTTCGGCTTCGGGGGTGGACGCGAAGATGCCTGGGAACCCGAAGAGGACATTTACTGGGGGACCGAGCGCAAGTGGCTGGACGACAATCGCTACTCCGGTGACCGGGAGCTCGAGAAACCGCTTGCCGCGGTACAGATGGGGCTGATCTATGTGAACCCGGAAGGGCCGAACGGCAATCCGGACCCGCTAGCCGCCGCCAAGGATATCCGAGAAACCTTCGCCCGCATGGCTATGGACGACGAGGAAACCGTCGCGCTGATTGCCGGCGGTCACACGTTTGGTAAAACCCATGGCGCCGGTGATGCGAAACATGTTGGGCCGGAGCCCGAAGCGGCGGGAATCGAGGAGCAGGGCCTGGGCTGGAAGAGCAGCTTTGGCACGGGCAAAGGCGGCGATACGATCACCAGCGGCCTGGAAGTTGTCTGGACCACGACCCCGACGAAGTGGAGCAACAACTTCTTCTGGAACTTGTTTAATTATGAATGGGAACTGACGAAGAGCCCTGCCGGTGCGCAGCAATGGAAGCCGAAACATGAGGCAGGTGCCGGTACGGTGCCGGATGCGCACGACAAGTCAAAGCGTCACGCCCCAGCGATGCTGACGACTGACCTCGCCTTGCGGTTCGATCCGGCCTACGAAAAAATATCGAGGCGCTTCATGGAAAATCCGGGTCAGTTTGCGGACGCGTTCGCCCGGGCGTGGTTCAAGCTGACTCACCGTGATATGGGCCCGCGCGCACGTTATCTCGGCCCGGAGGTTCCTGCGGAAGATCTCATCTGGCAGGACCCCATTCCTGTCGTCAATCACAAACTGATTGATGACCAGGACATCGCCTCGCTCAAGGGCAAGATCCTGGCTTCCGGCCTTACTGTATCGCAACTGGTTTCGACCGCCTGGGCGTCGGCGTCCACGTTCCGTGGCTCCGACAAACGCGGCGGTGCGAATGGCGCACGCATTCGCCTTGCGCCGCAGAAAGATTGGGAGGTCAACCAGCCGACTCAGCTGGCAAAAGTTTTACAGTCCCTCGAAGCGATCCAAAAGGCGTTCAATCAGTCGCAATCCGGCGGGAAACAGGTCTCGCTTGCTGACCTCATCGTTCTGGGCGGGGGGGCGGCCATCGAAGCGGCGGCGAATAAAGCCGGATGTGATGTGACGGTTCCCTTCACGTCGGGGCGCATGGATGCTTCGCAGAACCAGACCGAGGCGGAGTCCTTTGCAGTGCTTGAGCCGGTTGCGGATGGTTTCCGCAACTACCTCAAAACTAAGTTCTTTGTATCGGCGGAGGAGTTGCTGGTTGATCGGGCGCAATTGTTGACCCTGACAGCCCCTGAGATGACGGTTCTCATCGGTGGATTGCGAGTCTTGAATACCAATTTTGGCCAGACGCAACATGGCGTCTTCACAAAGCGCCCCGGAACGCTGACGAACGACTTCTTCGTGAACCTGCTCGACATGCGTACCACTTGGAAGGCGGCATCGGAAGCGGGCGACATGTTTGAAGGGCGCGATCGCACAACAGGTGAATTCAGATGGACAGGAACCCGTGTCGACCTCATCTTTGGTTCGAACTCCCAGCTCCGGGCTCTGGCGGAAGTCTACGGCTGTGAGGACTCGCAGCAGAAATTCGTGCATGATTTCGTGGCAGCCTGGAACAAGGTGATGAACCTGGATCGGTTCGAACTCGACTGATGCCCGTGGGGATGCGAAATTTTTGCTCCGGTCCAGCAGCGGTTCTCCGCGCCGCCCGCTGGACCGGAGATGGTTTGGATGTTTTGACTAATATTGTTCCTGAGACTCTGTATGAGAAATGCGAATAATTGGTTGCCTGCTTCGACTCATTCGCTGAGTATGACTCGAAGCGTTAAGGATTTTCGCCCCTCGGGGCTCATTTCGGGGTCTAAAAAGGTTGTGTGGAAAGTTGTTGAAAACCGGCTCGGTTTGGTTAACCGGTCGGAGACCATCCGTAGCTCAAGCGTAGCGCCGAGCGAAGGATGGTGGAGCGAACGAGGCTCGAACTCGTGACCCCCACGTTGCGAACGTGGTGCTCTACCAACTGAGCTACCGCCCCTTTTTGAAAAGGAGGCATTCGTATACCTGATTCATGGGGGGCGTGTAAAGCACTGATTAATATTTAATTGAAGAGGGCCGTGGTCAGGATCCCGATCAGGATGCCCACAATCATGCCGGCAAAGACTTCCAGCCGGGTGTGGCCCAGGATATCAATGAGTTTCTGGGCGGATAGATGGTGGTTTTTAAACACCTCATCGACAATCTGATTCAGCAGGCGCGCCTGAAGGCCGGTCGCACGCCGGACCGTTGACGCATCAAACATGACGACGGCCGCAAAGGCAAAGGAAAGGGCGAACAATGTGTTGCCGAAGCCTTCGTGCAGACCGATTGAGGTGGTCAGTGCGCAGACCATTGCCGAATGGGCGCTCGGCATCCCGCCTAATTTGGTGAGATAATGGAAGTCAACTTTGCCGGTTTGCAGCAAATTCCCCAGGGTCTTCAGGAGTGAGGCCACCACATAAGCACTGAAGGCAGACCAGAAGACCGGTGATTTTAAAAAAGCTCCGACGTCGTGATGCATAGGACGTGGATATTCCCTGTTTCGTCCGTGAGGGTCAATGAGAAAGAGCAGGGCTTTATTCTTGTATCCGGCCGGTTTCCTTATAAAGTAGTCAGCTTTTATGGTTTGCGCGGCAGGACTTATCACGATTGGGGATGATGTATGAAAGAAATTGGCGTGGGATTACTTGGGTTCGGCACAGTGGGCGCCGGAGTGGTGGAAACCCTCCAGCGTAATGGCGATTTGCTGGCCAGCCGGATCGGGGTGAAGTTGGTGGTGCGTCGGATCGCCGATGTGGATCTGGACCGCGACCGCGGGGTCAAGGTCGACCGGGCCATTATGACCAAAGATGCCGCAGCGGTCATTGATGATCCTGCCGTGGACGTCGTGGTGGAATTAGTCGGGGGAACCACCATCGCCAGGGAGTTTATCGTTCGCGCGCTTCGTCTGGGCAAGCCGGTGGTGACTGCTAATAAAGCGTTGCTCGCGGAGTACGGGCAGGAAATCTTTGCGCTGGCGGCCGAAAAACAAACGAATGTCTGGTTTGAAGCCAGCGTGGCGGGTGGCGTGCCGATCATCCGGGCCCTCACGGAAGGGCTTGTGGCCAATCGCATTGAACGTATCTGTGGCATCCTGAATGGGACCTGTAATTATATCCTGACCCAGATGGAGAAGGAGCAGATGACGTTTGAGCATGCCTTGAAGGAGGCGCAGGCCGCGGGGTTTGCCGAGGCGGATCCGGGGTTGGATATCGACGGGTTCGACACCGCGCACAAGGCGGCCATTCTGGCGTTGCTGGCCTATGGCGTGCATGTGCCTAAAGATAAGATTTTTGTGGATGGCATCCGCGGCTTGAGCAAAACGGATATTGAACATGCCAGCGACTTCGGTTACCGCATCAAGCAATTGGCGGTCATCAAGTCCAACGGCTCGGAGGTGGAAGTTCGCGTCCATCCCACGCTGATTCCCCATGAACATATGCTGGCGTCGGTCATGGGCGTCTTCAACGCTGTGGTGGTGGATGGGGATATTGTCGGCCAGACCGTCTATTACGGGCGTGGTGCCGGGCGGTTGCCGACGGCCAGTGCGGTCGTGAGCGATCTGGCGGATGTGGCGAGGACCCTGGTGAATGGGGGCTTGAAGGCGCGCGCCAGGGTGGTCGCCCCGGCCGGTCCGGTCCAGTTCAAGCCGATGGCGGAGGTGGAGTGTCGGTATTATCTGCGCCTGTCCCTGCTGGACAAACCCGGGGTGCTGGGCCTGGTGGCGTCCGTGCTGGGACAGCATGGGATCAGTCTGGCCTCGATCGTGCAGAAGGAGCCCAACCGGGCGGGACGACATGTGTCCGTCGTTCTGTTGACGCATAAGGCGTTGGAAAAGAATATCATGGAGGCGTTTCGTACATTGGAAGAGCGGAATGCTCTGGGTGCGAAACCGGTGTGTTTGCGGATTGAGGATCCGGGAGTGGGGAAATAATCATGACAACGACAGTGGCATCCGGTTTGAAAGTGGCGAAATTCGGTGGGTCCTCCGTGGCGGATGCGGCCCAGATCCTGAAGGTCTGTTCCATCATCAAGATGGATGCGCAACGTCGCATTGTGGTGGTGTCGGCGCCCGGGAAACGCCGGTCCGATGACACCAAGGTCACCGATATGCTGATTGCCTGCGCCGAAGCCAAACTGGCGGGAAAGACGGCCGAGGCCGAGCTCATGGCCATTGTCGAACGGTATGCGGAGATCCAGCGTGCCGCGGGAATCGGCGAGGGGATTATCCGGAAAATTGAAGCGGATCTCCGGCAGCGGCTGGCTTCCGACACGTCGCACCGGGGCCGGTTTCTGGATCTGCTGAAGGCGGCGGGCGAGGATAACAGCGCGAAACTGGTGGCTGAGATTTTCATCCACAACGGTGTGGACGCCCATTACATCAACCCGAAAGAGGCGGGCCTGTTTTTGAGTGATGATTTCGGCAATGCCCTGGTATTGGAAGAATCCTATGCCAAATTGAGCGCCCTCAAGACGGCTCCCGGGGTCAGTATTTTCCCGGGCTTTTTCGGCTACACCAAGTCCGGTGCGGTAGCCACCTTCTCGCGGGGCGGTTCGGATATTACCGGGGCCATTCTGGCGGCAGCGGTGAAAGCGGACGTCTATGAGAACTTTACGGACGTGGATTCGGTGTTTTCGGCTGATCCGCGCATAGTTCCCCATGCCGCGGCCATCGAGTTGCTGACATACCGTGAAATGCGCGAACTGGCCTATGCCGGGTTCGGGGTTTTTCATGACGAGGCCATTGTGCCTGCTGTCAAGGCCGGGATCCCGATCTGCATCCGTAACACCAACCGGCCGGAAGCGCCGGGAACCCAGATCGTGCCCAAGCGGGAATACAAGAGCGGGGCCGTGGTCGGGGTGGCCAGTGCCGACGGGTTCTGCGCGCTCTATGTGGATAAATACCTGATGAACCGCGAAATCGGTTTCGGGCGCCGGTTGTTGCAGATCATGGAGGAGGAAGGCTTGTCTTACGAGCATGCCCCGTCCGGGATTGACAGCGTCTCGGTGGTGTTCCGGGAGAAGGATTTTTCGAAGGAAAAGGAAGAGTGCGTGCTGGCACGCATCCGGACGGAACTCGGGGCTGATAATATTGACGTGGACCGTGGATTGGCCCTGGTGATGATCGTGGGTGAAGGGATGCATTATTCGGTGGGGGTGACGGCAAGAGCCTCGACCGCCCTGGCCGCCGCCGGAGTGAACATTGAGATGCTCAACCAGGGCTCCTCCGAAATCAGCATGATGTTCGGGGTGCAGGGCCGGGATCGCAAAAAGGCCGTGATGGCCTTGTATGAGGCTTTTTTTAAGGCAGGGTGACATGATGCATCGACGAAAAATATTTATCTACGACACGACCCTGAGGGACGGCTCACAGGGCGAGGGCATTTCCTTTTCCAGTGGCTCCAAAATCAAGCTGGCGCTCAAACTGGATGAATTTGGCGTTGATTATATCGAAGGGGGCTATGCCGGCTCCAATCCCAAGGACATGGAATTTTTCCAGGAGATCCGCAAGCACAAGCTGCGGCATGCCCGGGTAGCCGCCTTCGGAAGCACCCGCCGGGCGGATTCGGCCGTGGCGGAAGATGCGAACGTGCTGCGCCTGCTGGAGTCGGGCGCTCCGGTGGTGACCATTTTCGGTAAGACCTGGCAGTTGCATGTGTCCGAGGTGTTGCGAACCTCCAATGACGAGAATCGCCGGATGATTGCAGAAACGGTCCAGTTCTTGAAATCGCATGGCAAGGAAGTCATCTTTGATGCCGAACATTTTTTCGATGGCTACAAGGACAGTCCAACCTTTGCGATCGATATGCTCAAGGCGGCCGTTGAGGCCGGCGCCCATGCCGTGGTGCTTTGTGATACCAATGGCGGGACACTGCCGCATGACATCCATGGGATCACCCTGGAAGTGGTGAAGGCCTTTCCGACCGTGATGGTGGGGATTCATACGCACAATGATGCCGAAATGGCCGTGGCCAACAGTCTGGAAGCGGTGCGGGCCGGGGCCGTTCAGGTGCAGGGCACGATCAACGGGTATGGGGAGCGGACAGGAAACGCGAACCTATGCTCCATCATTCCCACACTGGAGCTGAAGATGGGGTGTCGGGCGGTGCCGGAAGGCTCGCTCCGTCAGATCCGTTCGCTGTCGACTTTTGTGGATGACTTGGTCAATGTGCGGCACAACGCCAAGGCCCCCTATGTCGGGATGAGCGCCTTTTCGCACAAAGCCGGGATGCATGTGAATGCGGTCCAGAAGATCCCCCGCAGTTTTGAGCATGTGGAACCGGAAAGCGTGGGGAATGAGCGCCGGATTCTGATCTCCGAGGGATCCGGCTCGAGCAGTGTGCTCCTGAAGGCCATCGAAATGGGCGTGGATCTCAAGAAGTCCTCGCCGGAAGTGAAGGACATTCTCGATGCGCTTAAAACGCTTGAAAAGCAGGGCTACACCTACGAGGCGGCCGACGCGTCGTTCCGCATGCTGGTTCAGAAGGTGCTGAAGAAGCATAAGTCCTTTTTTGAACTGGAAGGATTCCGCGTGATCATGGAGAAGGAAGGCTCGGGCATTCCCTGCGTTTCAGAAGCCAGTGTCAAGGTGCGGGTCGGTGACCAAGTCGAGCATGTGGTGGCCGAAGGCGATGGGCCCGTCAATGCCCTGGATCGCGCCCTGCGCAAGGCCTTGGTCCGGTTCTATCCTGAGATCGAGAAGGTGTTCCTGACCGACTACAGTGTCCGGATCCTGGACCCGGAGGAGGCGACCGCCGCCAAGACGCGCGTGATTATTGAATCAACGGACGGTGAAAATCATTGGGGCACGGTGGGGGTTTCCGTCAATATCATCGAGGCCTCCTGGGAAGCCCTGGTCGACAGTGTGGAGTATAAGCTGTTTTGCGAAGAAAAAAAGAAATGACGGATGACCTATGAAAGAACTTGATAAGCAGTATGACCCCAAGACGGTGGAAACCCGCTGGTATGATACCTGGCAGGCCAAGGGGTACTTTCATGGGGATGCCTCAAAGGGGGGGACCCCTTACTGTGTCGTTATTCCGCCGCCGAATGTGACCGGGATTCTCCACATCGGGCACGCCCTGAACAATACCATCCAGGACATTCTCGTGCGCTGGCAGCGGATGGAGGGCAAAAATACCGTCTGGCTGCCGGGTACGGATCACGCCGGTATTGCCACGCAGAATGTGGTGGAGCGGGCCCTGCGCAAAGAGGGGAAAACACGCCATGATCTCGGGCGGGAGGCCTTTGTTGAAAAAGTCTGGGAGTGGAAAGAGGAATATGGCGGCACGATCATCCGGCAGTTGAAGCGGCTGGGTGCCTCCTGTGACTGGGAACGGGAACGCTTTACGATGGATGCGGGCCTGAGCGAGGCCGTGGTGGAAGTCTTCTGCCGGCTGTATGACAAGGGGCTGATCTATCGCGCCAACTATATCACGAACTGGTGTCCCCGGTGCCGCACGGCGTTGTCCGATGAAGAGAGCGAACATCAGGATACCGACGGCAAGTTGTATTTCATCCGTTATCCCGTGAAACGCGAAGGGAAGCTGACGGCCACCGAGTTTGTGGTGGTGGCGACGACCCGGCCTGAGACGCTGCTTGGCGATGTGGCGGTGGCGGTGAGTCCCAAGGATGAGCGTTACAAAGCGCTGGTCGGCAAAACCCTCAGCCTGCCGGTCCTGCATCGGGACCTGCCGGTGATTACCGACGACTTTGTGGATCCGGCCTTCGGGACGGGCGCCGTCAAGGTGACGCCGGCGCATGATCCGAACGATTTCGAGATGGGGCAGCGCCACAAGTTGACGCCCATCAATGTGATGAATCCCGATGGCACCATGAATGAAGGGGCCGGCCCCTATGCCGGGTTAGACCGCTTTGAGTGCCGCAAGCGCATTGTCACCGACTTGACCGCCGCCGGGCTGATTGAAAAAATTGATGCGCACGCCCATGCCGTGGGGCATTGCTATCGGTGTGATACGGTGGTTGAGCCGCGGCTCTCCCTGCAGTGGTTTGTCAAAATGAAGCCGCTCGCCGAGCCGGCGCTTCAAGCGGTGGTGGATGGGCGCGTCAAGTTTGTGCCCGAGCGCTGGAACAAGGTCTATGCCGAGTGGATGGGCAATATCCGCGACTGGTGCATCTCCCGGCAGATCTGGTGGGGACATCGCATTCCGGTGTTTTATTGTGATGCGTGCGATCATCAGTGGGCGGCCCGCGGGAAGCCGGACCAATGTCCCAAATGTGCCGCGACGACGATCCGCCAGGATGAGGATGTCCTGGATACCTGGTTCTCCTCGTGGCTATGGCCGTTCAGCACCTTCGGCTGGCCCAATAAAAATGCGGATCTGGCCCTCTATTATCCCGGCAATACGCTGGTGACCGCTTCCGAGATCATTTTCTTCTGGGTGGCCCGGATGGTGATGGCCGGCATTGAATTCATGGGTGAGGTTCCGTTCCATGAGGTGTATATCCACGGCACCGTGCGGGATGACAAGGGCCGGAAGATGAGCAAGAGCCTGGGGAACTCCATTGATCCGTTGACGATCATTGAGGAGTACAGCGCCGATGCGCTCCGCTACAGCCTGATGATGATTACGGCGACGGGACAGGATGTCTTCCTTTCGAACGACAAATTCGAGATTGGACGCAATTTCGGCACCAAGATCTGGAATGCCGCCCGCTTCATGCAGATGCAGGATCCCACGGGGTATGTGCGGGGTGGGGCAGGGATCAATGCGGCTTTGCTGAGTGCGGATGACCGGCATATCCTCGCCAAGCTCAGCCTGACCATTGAATCCTGTACGGAAAATCTCAGGCGCTACCGCTTCAATGATGCGGCCCAGGACCTCTATGCCTTTATCTGGCATGAGTACTGCGACTGGTATGTCGAGTATTCCAAGGATGTGCTTTATGGTCAGGATGCCGCGCGGCGGGACGAGGTGTTGAAGGTGATGCATTTCTCATTCTCGACGGCCCTGCGTCTGCTGCATCCCTTCATGCCGCATCTGACGGAAGAGTTATGGCACGGCATGGGGTACGGGACCGACGACGAGACCATTATGCTGGCGCCCTGGCCCACGCCGTTAACGGCGGATCTGGCGCAGTGGGGTGCCACGCCGGAGATCGTCCAGTACGTGGATGCCCGGCATGAATTGATCCGTATGGGACGGATGCTGCGCGCCGACTGCAGCATCGCTCCCGGCCAGAAGTTGGATTACATCATCAAGGCGAACACGCCGCAATTGGCGGTTCAACTGAAGGCGGATACCAGCACGCTGACCGCCATGCTCAAGGCCCGGGAGATTACGGTGGATCCCGCCTTTGTGCCAGCCACGGCCATGCCCAGCGCCCTGACCCCGATCGGAGCGCTCTATATGCCGATTGAGGGATTGGTGGATGCGAAGGCGGAAGCCGCCAAACTGGCCAAACAACTGGAAGAACTGGGCGGGCATCTGGAGCGGGCGACGCTCAAGCTCAATAATCCCAATTTCTTCAATAAAGCCAAGCCCGAGGTGGTGGCGCAGTTCGAGAAATCGCGGCAGGAACTGCAGGATAAATACAACAAAGTGAAGCGCCTGCTCGAGATGATGGGCTAGTCATGGGATGGATGGGCTATGGGCGACGTTTACATCACAACCGAAAAACGGCAGGCGCTTGAAGAGCGGATGATCAAGCTGGGAATCCTGGAGAAGGACCTGGTTGAAAAATTTGTTCTGGGCGCCGGTTCCGGTGGCCAGAAGTTGAACAAAACCTCGTCCTGTGTCTTTCTGCAGCACGCCAAGTCCGGGCTCGAAATCAAGTGTCAGCGGGAGCGCTCGCGGGAGTTGAACCGGTTTGTGGCCCGCCGCGAGTTATGCGACCGGCTAGAGGAGCGGATCCTCGGGCAGCGCAGCGCCCGCCAGCAGGCCAATGAAAAGATCCGGCGTCAAAAGCGCCGGCGGTCGCGCCGCCAGAAGGAACGGGTGCTGGATGACAAGAAGAAGCATTCGGTGAAAAAACAAGCCAGACGGAGTGGAAATTTTGAATCCTGAATCGTTTCAGACGGCCGGACAGAAGATCCGGGAGTGGCTGATCCGCTGGGCCTTGATGGCCATTGCGGTGTGGATGTCGGATATCCTGGTGACGGGGGTCTATACAGACGACTGGGCGAGTCTGCTGGCCGCAGCCCTGATGCTCGGGATTTTAAATGCCCTGGTAAAGCCCATTCTGGTCCTGGTCGCCATGCCGCTGGTGGTGCTGACGCTGGGCTTGATGTTGCTGTTTATTAACGCCTTTCTGTTGTTGCTCACGGCAAGGCTGGTGCCCGGCTTCCATGTGCTGGGGTTTGGCTCCGCGATGTGGGCCTCGCTGGTCATCAGTATCGTCAGTATGATCCTGGGGAATAATCGCAAAAATTTCCAGCGGTCCTCACGAAAGCCCCCGACCGCAGAGGCCTATTCCGAGCCAACACGGATCAGAACCCCGCCTCCCGGAAAAGGACCGATTATTGATGTATAATTTATGAAAACGAAAGACCTGAAAGACCCCGGATTGAAAAGTTCCTTTGACCTCGCGATGGAGCGAATGGCTAAGCGTGGTGAGGGGATTACCGCTGTGACTGAAGAGCAGAAACAGGCGATGGCGGAGATTGCAAGCCGTACCAAGGCGAAAATCGCAGAGATTGAGATTCTGTATGGCGGTAAAGTGGCGGAGGCCCGGGCGGCGGGGGATGCCGCGAAGGCAGATAAAATTGAGGAAGAAAAGCGCCACGAAATTGCCCGGCAACGTGAAAAAGAAGAGTCCGAGCGGCAACAGATCCGCCCGTCCTGATCGTCTGCACCGCATCCCCCATGAAGTCTGAACGAAAACGTATCCTGGTGATCAAGCTCAGCTCGTTAGGCGATCTATTCCATGCCCTTCCCGCGGTGAATAACCTGCAGGTGATGCTGGATGCGGACGTGGATTGGGTCACGCAGCCTGAATATGTGGACCTGGTCCGGTGTTTCCCGATGGTATCCAAAGTGATCCCCTTTCCCCGCCGGCAGTTCTGGAGTCATAGTGGCGCCCTGGTGCGGGCGGTGCGGGCCTCCTATTATGATTATGTGGTCGACCTGCAGGGGTTGGTCAAAAGTGCAATAGTGGCACGTTGCGCGCGGAGCCACCTGCGGATCGGGCCTTCGTTTCAACGTGAAGGCGCCCGGTTCTTCTATGATGTGGTGGCCGGTCCCCGTAATAAGGACCGGCATGCGGTTGAGGAAGCGCTGGATGTGGTGCGCTACCTGGGGTTGACCGTGATGCCGGTGTCATTCCCTGTTCAATTTCCCGCGCCATCCCTGGCTCAGGGGACCCTGCGCGTGGCGCTGGTTCCCTGGTCGCGGCGGAGCAATAAAAACTGGCCGGTAGCCGGTTTCATTGAGGTGGCACGGCAGATCCAGCAGGAATTCGGGGCCTCCATCTACCTGTTTGGAAGTCAAACGGAGCGGGCGGGGTGCGAAGCGATGCGCGTGGCGTTGTCCGCCACCGCCGGGGCCGGGACGGTTGAGAATCTTGCGGGACAGACCACCCTGGTGGAGATGGGGGGCTGGTTTTCCAGGATGAATCTGGTGGTGGCGAATGATTCCGGGCCCCTTCACATGGCGGTGGCGTTGGGGACACCCGTGGTAACGATGTTCGGGCCCACCGAGCCGAAGCGCACGGGGCCTTACGGAGCCGGCCACCACGTGATCCGGGCGGGGACTGACTGCAGCCCCTGTTTTGGCCGGGACTGCCGGTTGCCTCAAGTGGAGTGTATGGAGCGTATTACACCGGGCCAGGTCATGGCGGCGGTTCGTGAGGTGTTGAATGCCTCGAAGATCGGAACACCCTGATGACGATGAAGGACCTCATAATCCCTGTTTTTTTGGCGGTGTTCCTGATAGTGGGGGGCGGCTGTTCCCCAAAAGTAGGGGTATCGGATGAAGTCGAGCGCGAGCATCCGGATATGAAAAAAGCCCGGGAACTTGAGGCGGTGGGGGATGTGAAGGGGGCTCGGAATCTCTATGAACTGATTCTCGACCGGCAGCCCACCATGGCCCGGGCTCATCTGGATTTCGCCTTTCTGCTTGATAATGCAGGGGTGGATTCGGTGGGGACGATCTACCATTTCCAACGCTATCTTGCCTTGCGGCCCGAAACGGAAAAGAAAGCCATGATTGAGGGCCATATCCGCACCGCTACCCTGATGCTGGTCGGCACCGTCTTTACCAACGAGACGGCGGTCCTGGCGCGAATGAGGGAGGTGGAAGGAGAGAACCAGTCTTTGAAAATCAGGGCGGCCAATCTCCAGGCGCAGACGGTTCAATTGCGGGGGGCACTGGCCACGATGCGGTCCAAATACGGGATGTCGGCCACGAATGCCTTGCCGTCGGTAGATGCGATCGTGCTCCCCGTCCGGGCACCGAAATCCACCGGAAAAATGGTCAGGATCGAAAAAGCGGATACCCTGAAGAAACTGGCGGCCCGCTACTACGGGGACCAGGGGCGGTGGCGCGAGATTTACGAGGTGAATAAAAACAAGATGAAATCCCCCGGTGATCTACGGGTAGGTCAGATGATTTTTGTCCCGGAAAAGGACAATGAAGAAACTCCCTAGGTGGAAGATGCGCTTGATACAAGCGGGCTTGATTGCTAGCATCCCGGGGTCAACGTTCACATTGCGCGTTGAATGGAGTAAATTAAGGAGAGAAACGTATGGGAACGGACTTTTTTGATGAAGATCTGGCACAACGCCGCGGGGCAGTTAAATCCACCTCATTGGGCTCAGGGCCGGATGGCATGATGAATTTAAAGTCCGATGATCCGGCAGGGCGCCCCCTGTCTGATCTGAGTCTGACGCGCATGGCCCGGCATCGCGAAGAGCTCAATACCCAGAAAGCCTCGGCGAAACTCCATATCGAGCGGCTGAAGCAAAAACAGAGCGAGATGGAACGTGAAGAGCAGATGTTGTCCGATTTGCTTGAAAAGCAGGACCAGTATGAACGCGGTAAGCATGAAATGCTGGACCGGCTTTCCGAGAGCCTGGTGTCGCTCCAGAAACTGGGTGATCATGCCGCTCGTCAGGTTGAGGTCTATTTCACCACGCGGGACCGTCTGGCCGCCGATCTGGAAGAACTTCAAAAGATCAATGACGCGGCTTGGGCGGAGGACTCTTTTCGTGACGAATTAAACAAGGCCGTTGTCCAGATTGATGCCATCCGGAGTGATTTCGTAAAGGCTCAGGCGACGATTGAAGCCGTCGGGGGGCCTGTGAAGCTTTTTGATGAACATTCCCGTAAGCTGAATGCGATGGAAGACGATGAATTTGCGCCGGCTTCCCGGGGATTCGGGCATTGGATTAAAGTCGGGCTCGCCGTCAGCTTGCCGCTGATCCTGACCATTGTGGCGGCGGTGCTGATTTTGATGATTAAAGGACGATAGAGCGTTATGCAGCGCGTCCGGCGTAAAAATCCAAGGTTGCAGGAGAAGCTTGAGTCGCTTCAACGGGAAATTGCCCGTGTGGAGCATGATATCAAGGGGATTTCTCATGCCATCGAAAGTCCCGATCCTGACCGGGCGATACGCCGTTTGCGCAAGGTCGTGGGAGAAATCCCCCCTGTGGAGGTGGCCGCAAGGCCGGTCCCGTCGGAACCGGCGCCTGCGGGGGGGGGAGAAAAAAATGTCCCGCCGGCCGCGATGCAGGGGGCTAATGAGCCACTGAACATTCCCCGGCCTGTTCCGGACCAGCGCTTTCAGACCTATTTCGGGACGGGCAGCCTCCACTCGGTGCGGCCCCTCCGGCAGGAGCGGCAGGTCCAGCGGAATAAGGCAATTATCATGTTGATCCTGGCCGCTATGCTGGTCTACGGGGTCATCAACCTGATGTTCTAACCCTTACGGGTAATTACGGCA
This sequence comes from bacterium, assembly GCA_037128595.1. Lineage (NCBI taxonomy): Bacteria > bacterium. The sequence goes on along the minus strand of JBAXWB010000029.1, from coordinate 34,289 downwards.
GAGGGATACGAATATCCGGTCCTTCTGGTGCAGCGGGGTGGTCACGGTGATTCGACTGACCGTCTGTCCCGAAAATCCCTTGAACACCACCTCGAACTCTTTCAGGTCCGGGGGGCAGGGAACACGGGCGACAGCGAGCTTGGCGGGTAGCGTTTCCCAACGTCGTTGATCGTCATTTTCCATTGCCAGGAGCAGTAAGCCCGTGAGGAGTCCGAGGTTCTCATCGCGTGACGAGGCGGCGATGAAAAGGGCCAATTTAAACGCAAGACGTGAGAGGGTTTTGGCGGCATGCCGGGTGGCCATGCGGTCGATACTGGCCGATTGCAGTTGGAACATCGTGGTCAGCGTGCGACTGGTCCCCAGCAGTTTCCCATTGGCATAGATCTCAGCAGACTGGGGGATGATCCCGTACTGTCCGTCAAAATCGAGAAAGCAGACCAGTTCGGTTCCTCGTAGCCCCGCTATAGGCGGGTGGTTGGTGGTGGTGCTGGCTGGCGGAAACCTTCCGGTCGCGGGGTCAATGCCGCAGTCGGGTGCTAGTTTGGCCACCTCCCTGTATTGCCGGGCGGCATTGCTGTCATCGCCTCCGAGTTCGAGGCAGAACCCGGTGAGATAATGACTGAAGGCATCATCCGGAAAACCGTCCAGCTTTTCCAGTTGATACGCGATGGAACGGGCCTCAACCCCGGCATCCTCCCACGCCCCTATGGCCAGGTAGTTTTTAGCGAGGTAGACATGCAGGTACGTGCGCTCATAGGGATAGCCGCGGAAGGCGAGGGCGGAGTCATTGACGACCATGCTGGCACCGGCTTTGGTGATGCTGTGGGTTTCCAGTTCCTTTTCAAGACGAACCGCCTCAAGCCAGTCAGCGGTGCTGTTGGTGAAATCCCGCCGGAGATGGCGGATCATGCCCCGCTCCATGAGGTTCATCACGGCGTTCTGATCATGGGGACGCTCGGCTAGAGATCGGTCAGCCGCCTCCAGTTGACCGTTGCTGAAATCCCGGCGTGCGGCATCGAGCGGGACGGTTGTGGCGCAACCGGACACAAGCATCAGGAGCATGAGCAACAGACCGCAAGTCCTGCTGCGCGTCAACTCCGGGATTTTCATCCTCGCCCCTTACTGCGGTCGTGATGACCGCATGGTGATAGGTGAGTGGTTACCAACCGAGAATCGGCTTGCTGGCACCACGGACGCGGTCCTTCTGCATCGTCCAGGCGATCAGCCCGGTTTGAAGGTCAGTAACTTCCACGGTGAGCTGGTAGTAGACTTTCTCCAGTTTCGACAAACTGAGCTGCTTGGGTGTGTCTTTTTTGATTTTGATCAGGGAGCCGGTGAGCATATAGCGGGCACCCAGCTGTTTCCCGATCAGGGTTTGAGTTTCCGGAGTGCAGTTAGCGAGCTGATACCCCTGTTCTTTCATCAAGGAATCGCGCCGGCTTTCATTGACGAAACTGACTTTGCCTCCATTGATCAGTTTCGTGCGGATCGTGTCCGTAATGGCTTTCGTGTCAATATGCTCATCGGTCCGGTTTTCAATACCCATGACCACCAGAATTGGTTTTCCGGCAAGAACCGGGGCATCGGCGAGTTCACTCGTGACCGCCTCGGCGAGTAAGCGCAGATCGGCGAAATCATAGGTGGTATCCAGTGGTTTTACGGAGGCCTTGTTTACCTCTTCGTTCTGGACGGTTGCCCGGAAAACACTGCATCCGTTCCCGATCGTGAGGATTGATAACGCAACAAGTGACATCTTAACCGTGGTTCGTATTTGCGACATGGATTATCTCCTTCTTCAAAATGTCCTCACATAATAATGCTTAAGACGTAGATGTGTCGAGCGGCAAACTAGAGTTCGATCTGAATCCCGACTTCAATCACCCGGTTCGGAGGGATCCGGAAAAACTTGGAGGCATCCCATGAATTTCGCGACAGATAAGAAAATAGGATTTTACGCCAGAGTCGCATATCCGGGTTGTTGACGAGAATCAGGGTTTCGCGCCCGAGGAAGAAGGTCACTTTCATCGGTTCCAAATCAAGTCCCTCAATCTTGAGACTTTTCAGGTAGGATGACAGGTCCGGGTCCTCGCTGAATCCATACCGGAGCAGGATTTGATAGAACCCTTCTGGAAGTACTTTTACCTGGGTTCTGTCAGCGTCCGACACACGGGGGATATCGTCGGTTTGGATGGTAATGAATACGATCTGTTCGTGCAGGATTTTGTTGTGTTTATAGTTGTGCAACAGGGTCCGGGGAATTCCGTCTGGATTTCCGGTCAGAAAAACAGCAACGCCGGACACCCGGTGGGGTTTTGAAGTGGCCACATCTTTGATAAACAGATCAATCGAAATGGCCGCTTCGGCCATCTTGCGCCCCAGAATGTCGCGGCCACGGTGCCAAGTAGTCATTATGATAATGAATCCGGATGAAATGGCCAGAGGGACCCACCCGCCTTCGCTGATCTTCAGGATGTTGGATCCGAAAAAAGTGAGATCCATGAGAAGGAAGGGCACGGCGATGAGGATTACGACCAGCCAGGGCCAATTCCAGAGCCGGCGCATCACGGCAATCATAAACAGGGTCGTAATAAGCATGGTGAGCGACACCGCCACTCCATAGGCGCCGGCCAGACTGTCGGAGTTTTTAAACCCGAGCACCAGGAGCAGGGTTCCCACCAGCATCAGCCCATTGACCAGGGGAAGATAGACCTGCCCGATTTGTCTTTTGGAAGTGTGAACAATGGCCAGACGAGGGCAATAGCCGAGTTGGATGGCCTGTCGGGTCATTGAAAAAGCCCCTGAAATAATCGCTTGTGAGGCGATGATGGTGGCTGCGGTGGCGAGGGCCACCATCGGATAGATGGCCCAATGGGGGACGTTCCGGTAGAAGAGGTTCGAGATCAGGGCTTGATTCAAGGTGACCTGCCCGTTGATCAGGGTCACACTTTGCGGATCGCTCAATTGATGGAGCATCCAGGCCCCTTGCCCGCAGTAGTTCAATACCAACGCCGGCATGACAAGGGTGAACCACCCCAGCCGAATGGGCCCGATGCCAAAATGGCCCATATCGGCATAAAGGGCTTCTCCGCCAGTGACCGCCAGGAACACCGCACCCATGGTCACAAAGGCCTGCCACCGGTTGGCGATAAAAAATTCAACGGCATGCCACGGGTTCAGGGCGGACAGAATGCAGGGCGTCTTGAAAATGGAGATCATTCCGAGGCTGGCGATGGCGGCAAACCAGACCAGCATGACCGGGCCGAAAATAGTGCCCACCGACTGGGTGCCGCGTCGTTGCATCCAGAACAGGCCAATTAACATGGCCAGTGCGAGAATAACGATGGTGTGGGGAGTGAAGGTGATGGCGCCCATATTCAAGCCCTCGATGGCGCTTAATACGGAAATGGCCGGGGTGATCAGTCCATCTCCATAGAGCAGGGAGGCCCCGAGTAGCCCCAACAAAACAAAAAATAGAGTCCTTTTGCCGGCTTTCCGGTCCTGGTTAACCAGGGCCATCAGGGCCAGGATGCCCCCTTCACCGCGGTTGTCTGCACGAAGTACCAGCGCCAGGTATTTAATGGTGATGAGGGAAAGCAAGGACCACAGGATCATCGAGATGATCCCCAGAATATTGGCCTCGGTGGGCGGGACTCCGCACCCGGGGGTAAAACTGACCCGGGTGGAGTAGAGCGGGCTTGTACCGATATCTCCATACACGACGCCCAAGGCGGCAATCGTCAGTCCCAAGATCGCCTGTTTGGGATGGCTGGTAGGCGTGTTCCCGTTCTGCGGTACCGGGGACTCAGTGCTGTCGAGCGGGGTCATCATACAACCTGTGTGCCTATCTCGATAACACGATGGGGTGGAATATGGAAATATCGGGTGGCATTCCGTTCATTTCCGCGATCTTTGTTTTTTGGGAGGAGGAGGGGTGACAGGGGGCGTGAGGGGCGCGTTGGGATCTTTCACGGCGGCATCCGCGTGACGCGGGTATTTAAAGAAGGGTTTGTAGCCGGCGGTGGCCAGCCGCTGGGTCAGATCTTTGATGACCGTCATGGAGGTGTCGGCGGGAACTTCAACGATCAGGGGGGAAGCGGTCGGGATTTTGTTCTTCTTTAAACCTTTGATCAGGTCTGATGAGGTATACTCGCGGTCATTGACAATGAACGTGTCGGGCGTTTTCATGACAATCCCTGCCGGGACGGTCACTTCTGGTGCGGCCACGAGGGAGGTGGCAAGTCCGGACAAGGACAGCCACAACGCGAGCAGGAGATAATCCTTTAATGACTTGTTTCTCATAAAAGAGCATTCACAATAAGGGACAATCCGAAAAAACTCCAGTATTATCACTTCAGGTCGTTACCGATATGAACCAGTCGGGGGGGGCTCTTTTTCCGCCAGGGAATATGGTGTGCCTGACCAGGATAAAGGTCGAAGAAATTATCGACCAACGCCGTCTCACCCTCTAAATCCAGGCACACCCCCCAGGCGAATTGATCACAGCTGAAGGTGGCCTTTCCCTGACTTACCGTGATCCGGACTTTGGCCTTGGGCCAGGCCATTTCCTTGAAGAACGGATCATAGAGCCGGTTGCGGGCCAAGATCTGGTCCTTCCGGGTCAGAACGCCAAAGGCCATGCTGGCGCGTCGGTTCGTCCAGAGCCGCGCCGGGAATTCCGCCAGTGGGGTGGAGGCATTCGAAACCAGGATGACGGGCTTACCCAACTCGACGGGATAGCCGCCTGCCAGCTTGAACACGCCGTAGCGCAGATCGGCTTCGATGGGGTGATCCGTATCATTAACGCCATAGACGATCACCTTGCCGTGCTCCTCCGCAAGGACGACGGAAACAGGCGCCATGGCCCGTTTCACCGCCCAGAAGGCGGGGGTCCGGCGCAGGGCGTAATCGACGATCGTCCAGGAACGGGTGGCCGGCCAGCAATCATTGAACATCCAGAAAATAGCGGCCCCGGAGTCGAACATCCGGCGTCTGAAATTATCCACATATTCGCGCAAGCCCTCGCCCTGGAGCAGTCCGCCCCAGTAGACGAACTTTTCGATGGTAAGTCGCCGGATATCCAGCCCGAGCCATTGCTGAAGCATCCCGTCGGTGGGACTGGGCTCAGCCCAGCTGTCAATGCTGTTGTCGTGCAATTGCCAGGCGAAGGATTGGATGTGGCGGTGTCCCTCCGGCAGACAGGTGAGCAGGGTGGGCAGTGAGGTCGGCCCCAGAATGCCGCCTTCGTTCGGAAAGCGGCTGATCATCTTCCGGTATTTGCGGAAATCATTATCATGGAATCCGATACTCCAGGGATGCTGGTCCCCGCAGTCGTCCCGGGTGGGGCTGAGCCCGTCAGGCGAGTAGGGGGATGACGGCTGGTAATAGCGGGTAGGATCCTCTTCGGCCAGAAGCCGCGGGATGACGTGATGGAAGAGGGACAGGTCCGAAAACAGGGCACCATATTTATCGAAGCCCCATTCCCACAAACCTTGCTCCATCTCGTTATTGCCACACCAGATGACCAGGCAGGGATGCTGGGCCAGGCGTCGGATCTGATGGCGGGCTTCATTTTTGAAGTCCTCCACGAACCCCACGTCGTTACCGGGATACCGGCCGCAGGCAAAAATGAACTCCTGCCACACCAGGATGCCCTTGCGGTTGCACAGGTCGTAAAGGGTGTCGCTTTCGTAGAGGCCGCCCCCCCAGACGCGAAGGATATTGAAATTCGCTTCCAGGGCACGAGCGGTCAGGGTCTCGTAGTGGTCGGGGGTAATCCGGGCAAAGATCATGTCGGCAGGGACCAGGTTTCCGCCCTTGCAGAACACCTTGCGCCCATTGATTTCAAGTGTGAAATACCGGCCGCCTTCCGGATGGGGGGACTGATCGATCCGGACATGGCGGAAGCCGATGGCGGCCTCATGCCGGGCCAGGAGGCGGCCCTTGAGGCTCAGGGTGGCCGTGATCGTATAGAGCGCTTGCGTGCCACATCCCGCAGGCCACCACAGCTCTGGCTGTACGATCTTGAGCACGGCCTCAACGGGGTTCAAACCCGGTGTGATGTCGACCGGCAGTTTCACCGAAACGTCACCGGGCGTCATCTGGACCGTCAATTCCCCCCGGACCGGAGTCTGGCCAAGGCCTTCGACAAACAGACGCACGTGGACGGACCCATTTTGTAAATCGGCATCCAGTGAGGCCAGCGGGACCAGGCGGTCGACCCGTACCGTGTCCCGTGTCCATTCCAGCCGCACCGGCCCGCTGATGCCCACATTGATTAGCCGCGTCGACCAATCCCAGCTGAACTGGCACTGGGGCTTCCTCAGCCAGGTGCGTTTGTGCAGCTTGTAGTCAATCTGTCCGCTGTAGGGTTCGCCGGGCCGGTCCGAGACATCATGCAGGCCGCTGTCCAGATGAACCGCCAGGACATTCAGGCCCGGACGTAAGGTGTCGGTGACCTCGACCCGGCAGGGATAAAAGAAATTGCGGTGCCGGGCGACCTCCTTGCCATTGAGCACAATGGTGGCCACCAGATCGAGGGTTTCGAAGACCAGCCAGGTGCGGGTCCCGGCCTTCAGGGCGGAGCGGGGAACGGTAAATTCGCGACGGTAACTCCAGATCATCTCCTCCACCCAGCGGGCCGAGAGCGCATTCAGGCCCTCCGTAGGTTCGGTGATGAGTCCGGCCTTGATGAGGTCCAGATGGATCTCGCCGGGCACGGTTGCATCGATATAACGGGCCGGGTCAGTCACCTCGCGCTGGGCATACTCGCTACGCCCCCGTTGGCCATCCGACCAGCGGGCACGCCAGGTTCCATTCAAATCAAGTGTATTCAGGCTCATCCGCTCTACCCCTTTTTTCATGCTCTTGACTTCCGGCTGATGCCTCGCCACCATGGCGCGCACTATGAGAACAGATTCAGCACCCATCATGCAAGCGTCAAACTCGGCATGCCTCTCTGCGGCCACCCCACCTTGGTTGCATCCACAAACGCTCTCTTCCGACCCGACGCAGGGGCGTATTCCTGACCTGGTCGAGAACGGCATCCCTGGTTATTGGGTTTACCCGCATGGTTTGTTGCGTGGACCGGATGAACGCACTGTCAGCCTGTGGGGGGATCGGCTTCATTTGTTGCAGGATTCCGGTCCGGTGTTGATCAGCCGGCCCGGCACGGTCTGTGACCTGCTGATCGATTTCGGGACTGAATTCGATGGCCATCTGGTGCTTGAGGTGTCGGCAGCAGGCGCCTTTTCCCTCACCGCCCGCTTTGGCGAAAGCATTCCGGAGGCGGAGGGGCTGATTGAAAACCAGGCGCCTTTCACCGAGGATTACTGGCATTGTCCCGGGGCTGGCCGGCATCAGCACCGGTTCGAAAACTCCGCCTGGAATGCGTGGCGGTACGGAATCCACCGGGAGCCCCGGGGCTTCCGGTTTGTCCGGCTCCGTCTGGTTGAGGCCCGTGGCCCCGTCTCGTTGCACATCCGGGCGTTGGCGCTCTATCCCTGTCCCGCCCCCCTCGCGACCTTCAGCTGTGAGGATAAACGGATGCAGCGCGTCTGGCAGGTGGCCGCCTATACTGCCCGGCTTTGCACGCGGACCGACTGTCTGTGGGACGGGATCAAACGGGATCGTACCGGTTGGTATGGAGATGCACGCCCCATTCAGGCCGCAATGGACTGGCTGACGCCCCTTCCTGAGCCAGTGGAGCGGATGCTCGCTAGATTTCCGGTCGAAATCTGGGTCAACGGGGTGCCCGTCTATTCTTTTGATGCCATTGCCATGCTCCGTCAATTCATGTTGGCCCATCAGATCTCCCGCGAGCAGAGTTTACCCCATTACCACAAGATCCGGGCATTTCTTGACTGGGTCGTGCGGACGCAGGTCAACAGCCAGGGGTTTATTACGCGCGATCCCAAACAGTCCTTCTTCTTTGAGATCGGCTTTCTTGACTGGTCGGATATGCCGGTGGGCGGCCGCTTCGAGGAATTAAGCTGGCTGCAAATCAAACATGTGGAAGGGTTGCGGCAGGCGGCTGAAATAGCCTTATGGCTCGGAGAGTCCGGGGATGCGGCCCGGTTTTCGGCGAGGGCCGATACCCTGCAGGAGGCGGTTATCAGCATGTTCTGGCAGCCCGGCTCGGGCTTTATCCACACGCTCAACCATGTGGGCCCTGTGCGCAACCCGCGTATGCCTGGGTATGATGGACACTACCGCCGGACCTATGAGGACGGTGTCAGGCTTGGCCCCTCCGGCCCCACGCGCCAGACCAATGCCTGGGCAGTGCTGGCCGGCATGTGCGACCCGGGTATGCGGCAGGAGATTTTGACGGGCGTGTTCAATAATTCTGCCATCCCCTCTATCATTACGCCCTATTTTGCCTGGTATGAGCAGGCGGCCCGCGCCCGATGTGGCGATCAGGCCGGAGCGGTGCGTGCCCTAACCGGTTACCTGGCCGATATCATTGAAAGGGAAAATGCCCCCACGCTCTGGGAGATGTGGGACCCGGAGTTACACGATGCCCGGCGGTTATACTCGAGCCATGAATGGGGGTTCATTTGCAGCATGAGTCTGTGCCACGGCTGGGGGGCAGGCGTCATCGATCTCATGGTCCGGCACCTGATGGGGGTGAGCCTCGTCGAGCCGGGCTGGCACCGGATCCTCAGCCAGCCTTCAGGGGAATTGGGCGTGTGTTTCCATGCCGAACTTCCAACGCCGCATGGGATGCTGGATATCTCCCGTTCTGAGCCCGGTGGCCCGGTACACACCCGGGCACCAGCAGGCCTGAATGTTGAACACGTCAGGTGAAAAAGCTTGCGCCGGACGGGAGGGTGTTTATGATTCCGGCCATGAAAACACTCAAAGTTGCATTAATTGCCGGGTTGATGGTGGGAACACTTACCGGGATGGCGATGGCCTCGACGGCTCAGGTAGTCGCGCTGGGCGCCCGGTATCATCTGAAACACTCTGAATTCATCAGTCTGCCTTATACTGATGGGGATTTGACCTATGACGTGGCCTATGAGATCCATGAGGAAAATGCCATGCTGCAATTCGTCTGCGGGTATACCCCGGAGTTTGACGAGCACCCGGACCTGAACTATGGGATTACCCCTGAAGCCAATCTTCTGATGAAGGATGGCATTTTCCAGGGCGGGCTGGGTGTCCTGTCAACCTATACCGAGGGTGATGGGGAATGGATGGATATGTATTGGCAATGGGTCCTGGGATTGAATATCCCGCTGGGCAAGAACCTCAGCCTGCAGGCCAACGCCTACTACGTCTTTGAAGATTGGGGTTCCCTGAACAAATTTGATTTTGGAGACGTGGAGTTCGGTGGGTACCTGGGCTACAAGTTCTAGGTCGCTCTGCAGGTGAGGAGCCCGTCCCGTTGCCGCTTATGGCCAAGTCCAACTATCAGCCTGATCGTGTACTCCGGGAACTGGCGTCTGTCCTGTCCCATTTGAGTGCGGATGAAGTTTATGATGTGTTTCAGGCCATCCTGACGCCCCGGGAGCGGGAGAAGATCGCCTTGCGATGGAAGCTGGTCTGTCTGCTTGAGAAGGGGGTCACGCAACGGGCCATCGCCACCCGACTGGGGATCAGTCTCTGTAAGATTACCCGGGGCTCCCATGAGTTGAAGTTCGGCCCGCCCGCCTTCCTTAAGGCGGTTCGGCATGCTGTGGAAAAGAAAGAGAAAACGTAATATGTTCAAGCCGGTTTCGCGAAAAGTGGATTTTCCAGGACAGGAAGTGGAAGCTCTGGCATTTTGGGAGCAACAGCACATTTTTGAGAAATCGCTCGAGCAGCGCAAGGATGCCCCTGAATATGTTTTCTATGACGGGCCTCCCTTTGCCACCGGATTGCCCCATTTCGGGCATCTCCTGGCCGGTACTATCAAGGATATCGTTCCCCGGTACCAGACCATGCGCGGCCATTATGTCAACCGGCGGTTCGGCTGGGATTGCCATGGGCTACCCGTTGAATACGAAGTCGAGCAGGATCTGAAGCTCAGCGGCAAGCGCGATATTGAGACTCTGGGCGTGGATGTATTCAATGAGCGGTGCCGCAGTATTGTCCTGCGCTATACCCGTGAATGGCGTCAAGTGGTGACACGGATGGGGCGGTGGGTTGATTTTGATCACGATTACAAGACCATGGATCCAGCCTTCATGGAGTCCATCTGGTGGGTATTCAAGTCCCTTTGGGAAAAACAACTGATCTACGAGGGGCACCGTATTGTGCCGTATTGTCCGCGCTGCACTACGCCGCTTTCGAATTTTGAAACGAATCAGGGCTACGCTGATGTTCAGGATCCGGCGGTGACCATCCGGTTCAAGGTGGAGGGAGCGGACGCCCTCTATGTGCTGGCTTGGACGACCACGCCCTGGACCCTGCCATCCAATATGGCCCTGGCGGTGGGTAAAGATATCCCTTACGTCAAGATCAAGGATGGTTCGCATTTCTACTACCTCGCCAAAGACCGGGTGGCGGCTTATTACAAGAAAGGGGCGGCGTTTGAAGTAGTGGAGGAAACCACGGGAGCCGCCTTGCTGGGTCTGCGGTATGAACCGCTGTTTCCCTATTATGCGGATTACAAGGCTAAGGGGGCCTTCCGGATTATTGCGGGTGATTTTGTTTCGACCGTCGATGGCACCGGGGTGGTACACATTGCGCCGGGATTTGGTGAAGATGACAGCCGGGTCGGGAAAACTGAAAATCTGCCGGCCCCCTGTCCGGTGGACGCCGAAGGCCGGTTTACCGAAGAGATTCCGGATTATGTCGGACGGGCCGTCAAGGAGGCCGATCACGATATTATCAAACGGCTGAAGCAGGAGGGGAGTCTGATTCATCACGCCGTGATCAATCACAGCTATCCGCACTGCTGGCGTTGTGATACGCCGCTGATCTATCGCGCGATTTCGGCCTGGTATGTCAAGGTGGAACAGATGCGCGATCAGATCCTGAAGGCCAACAGCCAGACCCGCTGGGTTCCTGAGCATTTGCGCGATGGCCGGTTCGGAAAATGGCTGGAACAGGCGCGCGATTGGAATATCTCGCGTAACCGTTACTGGGGCACTCCGTTGCCTGTCTGGCGCAGCGATGACGGCAAGGAAGTGGTGTGCATTGGTTCTGCCGCAGAACTGGAAACCCTCTCCGGTCACAAGGTGACAGATCTGCATAAGCATTTCATGGATAAGATTGAGATCCCCTCGCGCGAAGGGCGGGGCATGCTCAAGCGGATTCCGGAAGTGCTGGATTGCTGGTTTGAAAGTGGCGCGATGCCCTATGCGCAGGCCCATTATCCGTTTGAAAACCGAACGCAGTTTGAAAGCCATTTCCCGGCCGACTTCATTGCCGAGGGGCTGGATCAGACGCGGGGTTGGTTCTATACCCTGACGGTCCTCTCGACGGCCCTGTTTGACAAGCCGGCCTTCCGGAACGTGATTGTCAACGGGCTGGTGCTGGCGGAGGACGGGCGTAAAATGAGCAAGCGCCTCAAGAACTACCCGGATCCGAGCTACATCATCAACACCTATGGTGCGGATGCGTTGCGGCTCTATCTGATCAACTCTCCCGTTGTCCGGGCGGAGGATCTGCGGTTTTCAGAAACCGGGGTGCAGGACCTGATGCGGAACCTGTTGATTCCTTTGTGGAATGCCTATGGCTTCTTTGTGACCTATGCCAATGTGGATGGGTGGCGTCCAGAATCCAGAATCCAGAATCCAGAATCCAGAATTCAGGATGAAAATCTCCTGGATCGCTGGATCCGCAGTTCCATGGAATCGCTGTCGGCGAATGTTACCAAGGCCATGGATCATTATGACCTGCAGGGGGCGGTCCGGCCTTTTGTCCGGTTCGTCGAAGACCTGACCAACTGGTATATCCGGCGCAGCCGCCGCCGGTTCTGGAAGTCGCAGGATGACGCCGATAAGGCGCAGGCCTATGAGACGCTGTATTATGTGCTGCTGAACACCTCCAAGATTGCGGCCCCGTTCATCCCCTTTATCAGTGAAGCCATTTACCGGAATTTGCGGACGGCCGATATGCCTGAATCCGTACACCTGTGTGATTTTCCGGGAGGGGACAGCACCCGCCGTGACCCGGCCCTGGAGCGACAGATGGCGGCGGTCATGACGGTGGTGGCCCTGGGACGCACCCTGCGCTCCGCGCATGACTTGAAGGTGCGGCAGCCCCTGAAGAAACTTCATGTCGCCTGCCGGAATGCTGAATTGCTCGCCTGTATGAGTGATTTGAAAGAGATCATCATGGAAGAGCTGAATGTGAAAGAGGCGGAGTTCCGTCTGAGTGAAGCCGATTTTGCCACCGTCAAGACCAAGGCGAATTTTGCCAGGCTGGGCCCGAAGCTGGGCCCGCTCATGAGGAAGGCGGCTGGCCTCGTGGCGGCCCTTAAGAGCGAGCAGATTGAAATTCTGGCCCGGGGTGAGTCGCTGGCCGTGATGCTGGACGGCACCGCCGTCGACTTGACACTGGACGACGTGATCATCGAGCATCTGCCGCGCGAGGGCAGTGTGGTGGCCGCGGAAGGCGGCATTGTGGTCGCCCTGGATACCGCGCTGACGCCCGAGCTGGTCGCGGAAGGCTTGGCCCGTGAGTTTGTCAGCAAACTTCAGAATATGCGCAAGACAGCCGACCTGGAAGTGACGCAGCGGATCCGCGTGCAATTCGTGGGGCCGGCTGAAGTCAGGCAGGCGGTGGCGACGCACCTTGAGTATATTACCTCCGAAACCTTGAGCCTGTCCTGTGAGGCGGTTGAGGGGATTGCCGAAGGGGCCACCGACTGGGATTTGAATGGCCATCCCTGTGTGATCAAGTTTGAAGCCGTTGTTCAGAAATAACAGGGAGATTTGAATGCCGGCGTTGGGCCTCACACTCGTGTCGTTCGGGATCATTTTGGCCCTTGTCCGGTTGAAAGTACCCCTCTGGTTCGCCATTTTTTGCGGGGCGATCTCGCTGGGGCTGTTCTTCGGCGAGGATGCGAAGGGGCTTGTCCGCGTGGCCTGGGTGGGCGTCACTCAGTCAACCTCCATCGGGCTGCTCATCACCATGGTGCTGCTCCTGACGCTGTCGGATGCCATGCGTCAGACGGGGCGTATGCAGCGCATGGTGACCTCGATTCAGGCGTATGTGCGAAGACCCGCCATCACCCTGGCGGTTTTACCCGCACTCATCGGCCTCCTGCCCATGCCGGGGGGGGCGATCTTCTCCGCTCCCATGGTGCGCCAGGCGGCCCATGGGAGTGAACTGGGCGGCCATGTGCTGTCGTCCATCAACTACTGGTGGCGTCACATATGGGAGCACTGGTGGCCGTTGTATCCCGGGGTCATCCTGGCCATGAGCCTGACCAACAGCGATCTTCTCACCTTTGCCATGTTTCAGATTCCACTGGGTGTCTTTATGGTTTTGGGCGGGGTGTGGATGTACCGGTCGATGCCGGCGTTGCTTTTGCCAATGGCGCCTCCTCCGCCACCCGGACTCAAACGCACGATCCTGGTGTCCGTGGCGCCCATAGGGGTCATCTTGATCGTCTGGGCGCTGGGCGCGATCATGATGAAATTCCTGGCGGCCCATTTGGGTCCGGGCGGGTTCAGCCCGGGCGGGTTGTCTTTTATGCAGAAGTTTGCTCCGCTTCTGCTGGGACTGGCGGTCAGTCTGGTGTTCACCTTGTGGGCCAGGCCATTTCCATTCAAACAGTTGTGGCGGTTGACCTGGAACAAGGAATCCATTCCCTTGCTCGGGCTGGTGTTGAGTGTGATGGTCTACCAGAACATGCTCAAGGAAGTGAATGCAGCCGCTGCGATCAGTTCTGAACTGGGCGTGATGCATGTCCCCGTGACCCTGGTGGTGATCCTGCTGCCATTTATTGCCGGCTTGCTGACCGGTGTGGCCTTCGGGTTTGTCGGGGTGAGTTTTCCGCTGGTCATCAGTCTGGTCGAATCCATGCCGGATCATCCCTCCATGCGACCGTATGTGGTGCTCGCTTACGCCTGCGGGCATCTGGGAATGATGATTAGTCCGCTTCATCTCTGTTATGTGGTGAGTAACCGGTATTTTGAGACCACCATCGGGGCCACGTTCCGATATCTGGTGCGACCGTGTCTTTTGATGGCGGGGTCTGCGGCTGCCTATTTTCTTCTGTTGAAATGGGCGCTATAGTATATAAAAGGGTGCGGTTGATGTTCTTGAGACCGTTAGGAAAGGGATAAGTAGATATGTTGACGTTGCTTTTATCGTTATTAGGGATGGTCGGTTTTTGGGCTGGCCTCCACTTTGGGCTTCATTTTCGCAATTGGAGTATTGTGCTGGCCGTCCTCTTCGGGCTGGGCATTCAGATCGGGTCAACGCTATGGATCCGGCGCCGGATTACGGCCCTCATGACGGCCATTCAGGCCCGGATTACCGAGCGGACCAATATGCTTCGCCGCAAATATGAGCAGATGGCCAGTCGGGGCGGGAATGTCCGGTTCCTGATGGATCAGGCGCGTAAGGACCAGGATGCCATGCTGGTCGAAGCCCTTGAATCCAGTCATAAGATGGATCCCTACAGCAAGTGGAGCATCCTGCTGGATCGTCAGATCAATGCCATCCGGGTTCAGTTCCTGTTCCAGTTGAAGAAGTTTGACGAGGTGGACCGCCTACTTCCCAAGACCCTCCTGGGCGACCCGGTGCTGTGCTGCATGAAAATGTGCCGCGAATACCAGAAGGGGGATGAGGCCGCCCTTGAGAAGACCTATAACAAGTACCGGAAGAAATTCAAGCGTGACGCCGTTTTGATTTATGCCACGTATTCCTGGATGCTGCTTCGGAGAAAGCAGACGGAAAAAGCCCTGCAAGTCCTGGTCGATGGCAAAACGGCGACCGAGGATGATACCTTGGAGAAGAACTGGGAAGCGGTGGCCAATGGAAAGGCCGGCCAATTCTCCAATGCCGATTTAGGTGAGACCTGGTATGCCCTGTTGCTGGAGGAACCCAAGCAGATGAAGCAGCCGGCCCCTCGTCAGATGCGCCCCGGCCAGAAGTGGCGGAGATAAAGAGGATTCAGAATGTTGGAGTGTCTGAAGCCCCTTGTTCTGACTCCTGAATCCTTTATTAATGGAGGGCGGTGCTCTGTCACCGCCGAGTCAGTAAGGGGGGCACATAAAGAGGGTGCGAATGTGATGCACAACCCTCGTATCATTTGTTGTGCAATCCGGCGCGAAGCACAGGTGGCGTTCGTCGTCCCGGCGAACGATCTTTCGTCCTGGCTGTCAATCAGCCGCCGAGGACGTCGGCTGCCACCAGTAGCAATCTCAAAGCCCCGCCCGTACACATGCGGGTCTTTTGCATCGCATCATCCGGTTTCTGTCGCCAGACCCTCTTCATCATGATCGCCGCTTTCCGGAATCCCTGGAAAGCCCCCGCGCATGTGTATACGCGGGCCTTCCTTCGTCCTCAAAACGCTCTTTCCCGCGACGGGAGAGGGCTTTGGTGATGGTCGCCGGGGGCGCGTCCTTTAACGGAGCAGAATATACTGCACAACACACGTATCATTTGTTGCGCAATTCAGAGCGAAGCGCCGGGGGCGTCTATTCCAAGCCTAATTCCTCCAGCACCACCTGGGCGGCGCGTTGAGCAGCTCCGCCCCCGCCCAGAAGCTGGCGGACTTCGGCGAAGCCCTCCAACATGGCTTTCCGCTCCGGGGTATCCGAAAGCAATGGGATCAATGCCTTGGCCAGGGCTTCAGGGGTGACATCAAACTGGAGCACTTCGGGGCAGACATACCGGTTGGCAATAATATTGGCTATTCCGGCAAACCGGACCTTGAGCATCGGCTTGGCGATCCAGAAGGTGAGGGCCGCCACGCTGTAGGTGATGACCGTCGGACACCCCACCAGGGCCGACTCCATGGTGGCCGTGCCTGATTTGACCAGGGCGGCCCGACTTTGCCGGAAGACCTGTCTGGCATCGCCCTGGATCACGTTGAGCCGTGTCGGGACTCTGGCGAGACAGGCTGCCAAACGTCTGACATGGGCGCCAATCTCTTCAGTCGGGGTTGGGATGACGAAGGAGGCGTTTGGGAATTTGTCCTCAATCAGACGCGCTGCCGCCAGCATCGGCGGCAGGATCCGGTCAATCTCGGCGTGCCGACTGCCCGGGAGGAGTCCGATCTGGGGTTCGCCGGCCCAGGGCAGGGGGACGATGGGGGTTTGAAGGGTCTCCCTGATTTCATCGACCAGGGGATGGCCCACAAAATCGACTTTGAGGGTTGTGCCTTCGAAGATTTTAGGCTCGAATGGGAAAATCGTCATGAGCCGGTCAAGCACCTTGACCATGATCGGAATCCGCCCCTGCTTCCAGACCCAGACCTGGGGGCAGATATAATAAATGGTCTTTAAGCCCATGGCATGGGCACTGGCCGCAAATCTCAGGTTGAATCCGGGATAATCCACCAGGATGACCGCGTCAGGTCGTTTGTCGCGGGCCAGCTGTTCCATGTGCCGGAAAACTTTGCGGAAGAAGAAAATGTGCTTCAAGACCTCAACGATCCCCATCACGGCCAGATCCTTGACATCATAATGGGTCTCGACGCCGGCCTCCCGCATCAGCGGGCCCCCCATGCCGAAGAAGGTGAGGGTGGGGTCGGTCTGGCGCAGGGCCCGCACCAGCCCGGCGGCATGCATATCACCGGAAATCTCACCGGCCAGGATCATGATGGAGCGGGGCCGCGTCATGCCGGACCTTGAAGAGAGTCTTCCGTATTCATGGCGATGAAGCAGATTCCCAGTCGATTGGCCTCCTTGATCAGCTTTTCACGTTCAAGGAGAATGGTGCGTTTGGCTTCAATCGCCAGGACGCGGGTCTTGCTTTTCTTGATGATCTTCATGGTGCGCATGCCCACCACCGGGATATCAAAGCGCATGTCGTGGCCCTTTTTCGCCACCTTGACCACCACGGCCCCGCCGTTGCCCACCCGGCCCGCGCGCAGGATGGTCTCATCGGTGCCTTCATAGGCTTCGACGGCGAGGATGGTACCTTCTTTCACCACCACGGTCTGCCCGATCTCAATTCCGCTGGTGATTTTGGCAACATTCAAGCCGAACAGGATGTCGGTCATTTCCTCGTTTGTGGGTTCGCGTCCGCCAATCAGGCCGGCTTCCGGCATGGCCGCTTCCATAAACAGGTGGGCGGGGAGCAGGGAAACCCCGCGTTGATTTATCTGGTCACAGGCGGCGCCATAGATGGTATGGGCGTTGCGCTGTTTCAGGTTCTTCAGCAGTTCAAACGTCATGCGGTCAAAGCGCAGGCTGAACAAGTGGGTAGGGGTGATTTGTCCGACCATGACCGCATGCTTGATGCCCCAGGCATCCAAGGCATCCAGAACGGCCCCGAACTGACCCAGATAGATCCACTTCACGTCGTCCACGTACCGGGCAATGGCCCGGTCCGTTTCGTGGCGGAAGGCAATGGCGGTGATGCGGCGAACCCCCTGGGCCCGCGCCGACTGGGCCAGGAGCAGGGGGTAATCACCCTTGCCGGCCAGCAACACGATTTCGGTGATCCCCTTGGGGAGGCCGAAGGCTTCATCAGATGGGGAACGGTCGCTCATGGTCAGAGGCTGGAGAGAATGCGGCGGCCTTCATCCAGGAAGATCCCCTGCAGGTTCATGCGCAGGGCCTGCGGGTTGCTGGCATAGGTCATGCCTTCCTCCTGGGTGATCATGCCGCTCTTGATCAGGTTATAAATGGATTGGTTGAACGTTTGCATCCCGTCATCACTGCCGGTTTCGATGGCCGCGGGAAGAATATCGAGTTTGTTCTTCTCCAGGAGTTTCCGCACGGTGGGCGTATTGATCAGGATTTCGACCGCGGGGATCACCCCGCCCTGGGCCCCCTTGAGCAGGCGCTGGCAAATGACCGCCTGCAGGTTGCTGGCGAGATTCAGCCGGATTTGATCCCACTCGCTGGCGGGGAAAAACTCAAGCAACCGCTGGACCGCAATCGCGGCGTTGCTGGAGTGAAGGGTGGTCAGGACCAGATGCCCCGTTTCGGCGGCGGAAAGGGCGGTCCGGAAGGTGGTCTGGTCGCGCATTTCACCGATGATGATCACATCGGGATCCTGACGCAGAATATGCTTGAGTGCCGCCTGGAAGCTCAACGTATCCAGCCCCACTTCACGCTGGGAAATCACGCATTTCTTGTCTTCAAACAGGTATTCAATGGGGTCCTCAATGGTGATGATCCGGAGATTTTCCGTTTCATTCATGTGATCGAGCATGCTGGCCAGGGTGGTCGATTTCCCGCTGCCGGTGGCGCCGCTGACAATGATGATCCCGCGTTGAGCGCCGGCAATCGTTTTAATGGACTGGGGCAGATTGAGGCCGTCGACCGTGGGGACTTTGGTTTTGACATGACGGAAGGCGAGTGACGGTTGGCCCTGGCTCATGAAGGCATTGACGCGGAAACGGCCGGTGCCCTCGACGGTGTGGGAAAAGTCCGCCTCATGTTGTTCATTGTAATGGGAGACCAGATAAGGGGGCAACACGTGGAGAATGGTTTTCTGGAGATCTTCAGGGGTCAGGAGGGGGAGGTCCGAGGCGGTGAGTTCGCTATGAAGCCGCATGAAAGGCGTCTGACCGACCTTCAGATGAATATCCGATGCATGCAATTCTACGGCACGTCTTAGAAAGTCATCAATTTGAAACATGCGTGTTCTCCTGATCTGGCAGTTACGTAGATCAAAGCAAAAGGAAGGGGCAAGGGCAAGGATGCAGACACCGGGGGGAGAAGTTTTGTTGAAGCCGGTTTCAACAAAACTGGCGGGGACGACGGGGCTCGAACCCGCGACCTCTGCCGTGACAGGGCAGCGCTCTAACCAATTGAGCTACGTCCCCCCCTTCAAAACAGGTGCGCATAGTGTCGGAACTCTTCTGCTATTTCAATAAAAAAAGGAAAAAACTTTTGAACCGCTCCGGTTCATTTAGACCAGATCAGGAATCCGGCCACAATCAGGGCAAGGGCAATCCGGTAATATCCGAAGACCGACATGGGATGCTTTTGAAGATAGCTGACCAGCCACTTGACGGCGATGGCGGCCGACACCAAGGCGGTGGTCAGTCCGACCAACGGTGCCTGCCAGCCATAGATGGCCAGAATGTCGCCTCCATATTTCAGGGTGTCCAAGGCCGTGGCCGCGCTCAGGGTGAGCAGCCCGAGCAGGAAACTGAACTCGACGGCCGCCATCAGGGAGAGCCCGACCCAGAGCCCGCCCAGGATGGTCGCCAGACTGCGGCTGACGCCGGGCCACATGGCGAGAATCTGTACGGCCCCGATCAGTAATGCCATCTTCCAGGTCAGTTCTGCCAGGGAGCGGGTCGGTCGGCCAGGACCCGTGGCGTGGCGCCGTCGCCATTCGATGACGAGAATGGCGAGGCCGCCGACGAGCCAGGCGGCGACCACTGGCCATAAGCCCATCTCTCCGCCCCCGAACAGATGATGCTTGATCCATTTTTCAAGGGTGAGCCCCGCGATCAGGGCGGGAATAAATGCGGTGAGCACATTGAGGCCCAGTCGCAAGCCTTCAGGATTCTTTCCGATCAGGCCTGCGGCAATTCCGCGAAGCCGGCGGAAATAGAGCCCTGCGACCGCGAGAATGGCTCCGGCCTGAATGCAAATGGCGTAGGCCTCGGAGGCATCCTTGGTCGAGGCGCTCTGGCCAATGTGCATGAGTTTCATTGTCAGGAGCAGATGCCCGGTTGAACTGACCGGAAGGTATTCAGTGATACCTTCAACCACTCCGAGAACAGCCGCTTGCAGCAGATCCATGGTGAGAGACTCCTTCAGGGACTACATGATTTTGAGTTTAGGCAGATCCTGAATGTCGACGGCGCCCACCAGTTTGTTGTGCCCGTCCACCACCAGAAGATCATCAATGTTATGTTTCTCGAAGAGCTGGAGCACGTCCACAGCCAACCCATCGGCTTTCACCATGATGGGATTGCGGGTCATGAGGGTTGCCACCGGCATATTGACGATATCCGGGTATTGCGGAAGATGCCGTCGGAGATCTCCGTCGGTAAAAATGCCGAGCACCCGGCCCGCTTTGTCGAGCACTCCGGCGGAGCCGCTACGGCCCTTGGTCATGGCCAGAATGACATCCTTGATTTTTGCGGTGGAGGAAACGGTGGCCACGCGATTGCCCTTGCGCATGATATCCGATACACGAAGCAGGAGGGTCCGTCCAATGGCCCCCGCAGGGTGACGGCGTGCGTAGTCTTCGATTTTGAACCCGCGGGTATCCAGCAACACCATGGCCAGCGCATCTCCCACCGCTAGGGTCGCGGTGGTGCTGGTCGTGGGTGCCATATTGAAAGGGCAGGCTTCCCGTTCCACGGCCACGGAGATCACCTCATCGCTCAATTTCCCCATCGCGCTGTTGGGTTTGCCGGTCAGGGAGACCACTTTGATGCCGAACCGGCGGACCAGCGGCAGCAGGTTGAGGATCTCCTCCGACTCCCCGCTGTAACTCAGGGCGAGCAGGATATCCGCCGGCGCCAGAATGCCCAGATCCCCATGCATCGCCTGGATGGGGTTGAGGAAGACGCTCGTGGTGCCGGTGCTGGCCAGGGTGGCGGAAATCTTTTCGCCGATATGGAGATTTTTCCCCACCCCGGTGACCACTACCTTGCCGCCGGCCTGGGTGGCCTGGATAATCATCTGGACGGCTTTGGTGAACCGGGAGTCCAGGTCACGCTGGACCTTTTGCAGGCCTTCAATTTCCATCTGGATGACCGCCCGTCCGCGTAGGATGGACTGGGACGCCTTGAGAGAGCGGGGGGAGGAGTTCTTTTTTTTGGTGGTCATACGGTCAGGCTTCCAGAATGGCATCGGTAATGGCGGTTCCCATCTCGGCGGTTCCCGCCACGGTCTGGGAGGGCGACGTGGTGATGTCCCGCGTCCGGATCCCCTGGGCCAGCACGGCTTCCACCGCCTGCTCAATGGCCTTGGCGGCATCATCGCGGTGAAGCGAGTGGCGCAGCATCAGGGCAGCCGAAAGGATTTGTGCGATCGGGTTGGCAATCCCTTTGCCCGCAATATCCGGCGCTGAGCCGCCCGCCGGTTCATACAAGCCGAAGCCGGTCTCGTTCAGGCTGGCGGAGGGAAGCATGCCCAGTGAGCCGGACAGCATGGCGGTTTCATCGCTGATAATGTCGCCGAACATATTCGGGCAGAGCATGACGTCGAACTGCTGGGGCGAACGCACCAGTTGCATGGCGGCATTGTCGACATACATATGTTGGAGGGTGACATCAGGATACGCGAGCCCGATCCCGGTCACCACCTCGCGCCACAGCACCATGGAGGTCAGTACGTTGGCCTTGTCGATGGAGGTCACTTTTTTGCGGCGTTGCCGCGCCATCTCAAAGGCCATGTGGGACACGCGCTCGATTTCATGGCGGGTATAGGCCATGGTGTCAAACGCCCGTTCGCCGGGGCCGGAGCCTTCCCGGCCCTTGGGTTGGCCGAAATAGACATCGCCCGTCAATTCCCTGACGCACAGGATATCAAATCCGGCCGGGCATAAGTCCGGGCGGATGGGTGAGCAGGGCAGCATCGAGACGGGCAGTTTGGCCGGGCGCAGGTTGCAGAACAGTCCGAAATGTTTGCGCAGGGGGAGGAGGGCACCCCGTTCAGGTTGTTGGGCGGGCGGCAGCTTTTCCCATTTCGGACCCCCGACAGAACCGAAAAGGATGGCCTTGCTGGCTTCGCAGGTTTTCAGAGTGCTTTCAGGGAGGGCATTGCCATGTCGGTCAATGGCGGCGCCTCCGACATCGGCATGCGTGAATTTCAGGTTGTAGTCAAACCGCTTCTGAATGGCACCAAGGACTTTCAATCCCTGCTCCATGACTTCCGGGCCAATTCCATCACCACTTAATACTGCAATTTGGGTCGTGTTACTCATAGGGGTGGGATGATGCCCAGAGCGGGGGAGGGTGTCAAGTCAGAGGTCACGGGGTATCAGGACAAAAATTTAGCGATGACCGGGCCCATGTCGCTTTTCAAATACGCGAGCCAAGCGGCCTGCACAGGGGGCCAGGGGGCCAGCAGGCCGGACGAGGTCTGGCATAGATCGGTGATACTGTGGCGAGCCCGGGCCTGATCCGTGTTACTGGCAGAGACGGAGGTGAGTTTGCCGCGGGCGGCATCCTGCCCCAGATCCTTGCCGTCGAGTTCACCCTTGCCGGAGGCATCCATCAGGTCATCGGCCATTTGAAACGCGGTGCCCATCTGGTAGCCGGCTTCCATTAACGCGTCCGCCCGGGGGCCATTGCGCCCATCGGCGGCGGCCGCCGCAAACGCAAACAGGGAACCGGTTTTTCGCCGGATCATCGACACGCTTTTTCCCCAGTCACCCGGGGCACCGCGCGTGACCAGCTCCTGTTCAACCTCGGCATCACACATTTCCGCCGACATGCGCACCAACAACCCGCCTAAACGGCGGTTTTCAATCTCTTCCAACATTTGCACGGCCTTGCAGACCATCAGGTCACCAAGCAGGATGGCGCCGGAGACGCTTTTTTCCTGCCAGAACGTGGGGGCGCCACGCCTCAGCATTCCGCCGTCCACCACATCATCATGCAACAGGCTGGCGGCATGGACCATTTCCACCGCGGCGGCGGCCCGGATCAGATCATCCCGATTGGCACCGCTGGCCGCCCCGATGGTCAGGGTTAGCTTTGCCCGCAGCATCTTGCCCCCCCCGATCACCCGTGAAATCTCATTGATCAGAGGGGCCAGCGAGGTTGTACGAAGACTGTCAAACATCTTGTCCCTCACGTCGTTCAGACAGGCAGGTGCGGGCTCATGAGTTTTTTCAGTGCTAACAGCGGCATTCATGGTCGGATTTATACAGAGGATTCTTATGGATGGTCAACGGAATTGATAGAAATGGTATTGTTCTTGTGTAGTCAGGGTGCTGAATGGCATATTTGAAGGCCATTTAGCGCGCAACGGAAGGAAGCAATGTGAATAGAATATTAGTAAAGAAACAATTATCCGATGATGTGTACCTGATGCGACTTGCGGCGCCGCACATTGCGCGCGAACGGCTGCCTGGCCAATTTGTCATCCTCCAGTTGGACAACGAATTCGGGGAACGCATTCCTTTGACCATTGCCGACGCCGATCCGGTGGAAGGGTCGATCACCATTATTTTTCAGGCGGTGGGCAAGACGACCCATAATCTGGCGGACAAGCAGGTCGGGGATCGCGTACGGAGCGTGC
The DNA here is from genome assembly GCA_037128595.1 of bacterium. Taxonomy (NCBI): domain Bacteria; species bacterium. The sequence continues at coordinate 11,013 of JBAXWB010000029.1, read as the reverse complement.
TGGGTCCGTTGGGCCAGCCTACGCATATTGAGAAATTCGGGACGGTGGTGTGTGTGGGTGGCGGGATTGGGGTCGCCCCCCTTCATCCGATCGTCAAGGGGATGAAGGCGGCGGGCAATCGCATCATCCTCATTGTCGGGGCGCGCTCCCGGAACCTCATTATCATGGAAGAGGAGATGCGCGCACTGGCGGATGAATTTATTGTCTGTACGGATGATGGGTCCTATGGCCGTAAATGCCTGGTGACTGAACCGCTTAAAGAGTTGTGTGAACGGGTGCCGAAACCCGATCTGGCGGTGGCGATCGGGCCGCCCATCATGATGAAGTTCTGTGCTGAAACGACCCGGCCCTATGCCGTTCCGACGGTGGTGTCACTCAATACCATCATGATCGACGGGACGGGAATGTGCGGTGGTTGCCGGGTGTCGGTGGGGGGGCAAATGAAATTCGGGTGCGTGGATGGTCCTGAGTTCGACGGACACAAGGTGGATTTTAATAACCTGATGCAGCGCCTGAAAGCGTATCGGAAGACCGAAGAGCACGCCCATCATAAATGTCATCTGGATTCGGAAATCCATCAGAAGGAGCAGAGCCCGTCATGAGTCATATCCCCCCCGAAGCGTTGGCTGAAGCCGCTACCGCCACCTTGGCTGCCATCACCCAGCGGGCCGCGCCCCTGACGCCCCGTGACCGGTTGGGCATTCCTGTTCAGGAGATGCCGACGCAGGATCCCGCCGTGCGCCGGCGGAATGTCCAGGAAGTGGCGAATGGCTACACCCCTGAGCAGGCCCGGCTGGAATCGATGCGCTGCCTGCAGTGCAAAAACGCGCCCTGTATTCAGGGCTGCCCGGTCCGGATTGATATTCCCGGATTCCTGAAATCGGCGGCGACGGGCGATTTTGAGGGGGCGTGCGCGATCATCAAGCAGAGCAGTCTGTTGCCTGCCGTCTGCGGCCGGGTTTGTCCCCAGGAGGTCCAGTGTCAGGAAAATTGCACGGTGGGCAAGGCCTTGAAGAGTGTGGATAAGGCGGTTTCGATCGGACGCGTTGAACGCTTTGTGGCGGATCTCGAGCGTGAGACCGGCCGCACCAAGCCTCCGGTCATCAAACCGGAAACCGGCAAAAAAGTGGCCGTGATCGGAACCGGGCCGGCCAGTATCACGGTCGCCGCCGATGTGCGGCGTGAAGGACATCAGGTGGTGATGTTTGAGGCGTTTCATAAGCCCGGCGGCGTGTTGGTCTATGGTATCCCTGAGTTCCGGCTGCCCAAGCGGATTGTGCAGGCGGAGTTTGATGCCTTGACGGGCATGGGCGTGGAGTTGCATACGAACTTTGTGATCGGGCGTACGCGCAAGCTGAAGGCCCTGCTGGATGAGGATGGATTTGACGCGGTGTTCATCGGGACGGGGGCAGGGTTGCCGAAATTCATGAATATGGAGGGAGAAAACCTGGTAGGCGTGTTTTCCGCCAATGAGTACCTGACCCGGGCGAACCTGATGAAGGCCTATGATTTCGACCGGGCCGACACCCCCATCTATCGCACCGGCAAGGTCGCGGTGCTGGGCGGCGGGAACGTCGCTATGGATGCGGCACGGACAGCGGTGCGTCTGGGGGCTGAGGAAGTGCATGTGATTTATCGCCGGACCGAGGTCGAAATGCCCGCCCGGATTGAGGAGATTGCCCACGCCAAGGAGGAGGGGGTCATCTTCCATCTTCTCGAAAACGCCAAGCGCCTGATTGGTGACGAGAATGGCTGTGTCACCGGCATGGAGTGTCTGCGTTATGAACTGGGGGAACCGGATGCGTCCGGTCGCCGCCGCCCGGTGGAGCTCAAGGGGAGCGAGTTCATCCGTGAGATCGGTACGGTGATTGTGGCCATCGGCAATGACTCCAATCCGTTGATCCCGCGGACCACCGAGGGACTGAAAACCACCAAGTGGGGCAATATCATTGTGGATGATAATGGCAAGACTTCGCTGGATCGCGTTTTCGCGGGTGGCGACATTGTGCTGGGGGCCGCCACCGTCATTCTGGCGATGGGCGAAGGTCGCCGTGCCGCCGCGTCCATCAACCAATTGTTAGGATCGTAATTCATGATATTTCCCGAAAAACAGAGCATTCAGCGCTATCTCCGGAACCAATTGATTTCCGGTTTATTTGTCCTGGTGCCCCTGTGGGTCACCTACGTGGTGGTGGTCGCTATTTTCAATGCCATGGCCTCTGTGCTCCAACCGATTGTCAGCCGGTTGCCCATGGAGGTGCCCTACTGGGTTGAGTTAGTGATCTCCATCCTGGCCTTCGTGATTCTGGTGCTCGTCGTGGGCATTGTGGCGGGGCGGGTAGTGGGCCAGCGGTTCCTGAGCTGGGGCGAGTCCTTTATCCTCAAAATCCCCGTCATCAAGGCCATTTATTCGGCCGCCAAGCAGGTGGTGGATGCGGTGTCCGTGCCAAACCGGAAAACCTTCAAATCGGTGGTGGTTATTGAGTATCCCCGCCCCGGCATCAAGGTGATCGGGTTTCTGACGGGGATGACCGCGGATGAAACGAGGGAGACCTGGTGCCGTATTTTTATTCCCATGTCGCCGCTTCCCACTTCGGGGTTTTTACATCTGGTGCCGGCCCGTGAGGTGCGGATGACGGATCTTAGCGTGGAGGATGCCTTCAAGATGCTGATCTCGGGCGGCGTGATTGCCCCCGATAAACTCGAAACGCGCCCGGTCGATGTGAATCTGTAAAGGGCCAAGCTCATGCCGGTGACGCCATTCCAGCAGCGGGTGTATGAGGCGATCAGCCTGATTCCCAAAGGGGAAGTGGCCACTTATAAAGGGGTGGCTGATTTTCTGGGCTGTGGCTCGCCGCGTGCCGTGGGGCAGGCCTTGAAGATCAACCCGTTTGCCCCGCAGGTGCCTTGTCACCGGGTGATTGCCGCCAACCTTACCCTGGGCGGGTTTCAGGGGGAGCGGGAAGGGGCCGCCATTGAGCGGAAGCGCCGGCGGCTGGCCCGTGAAGGGGTTCAATTTAAAGACGGGAAACTGGTCGAACCCGACCGGGTATTTTCCTTTACGAGGAGCCACCATGAAACATGATCAGGATATCCGGCATTATCAGGACATGGACCGCCAGAGTATCTGGCATCCCTACACCCGGTTTTCGGCACTGAAAGCCGGACCCCTCCCGATCATTACCCGCGGGGAGGGAATCTACCTCTATGATGCGGAGGGCCGGAAATATCTGGACGCCATTTCCTCCTGGTGGGCCTGCAATCTGGGGCATGGGCATCCGGCCGTCATCGACGCCATCATTACCCAGACCCGTGAACTCCAGCACAGCATTCTGGGAAATCTGTCCCACCCCCGCGCCATCGAACTGGCCGCCCGGATCGTGGGGCTGTTCCCCGATGACCGGCGGGTGATGTTTGCCAGTGATGGCTCCTGTGCCGTGGAGGCCGCGCTCAAGATCGCCCTGCAGTATTGGTACAACATGGGCCAGACCCACAAGACGAAATTCATTTCACTGGATTTCGCCTATCATGGCGATACGCTGGGAGCCGTGTCGGTCGGGTATTTGGAGGCGTTTCACAAGCCGTTCAAAAGCGCCCTGTTCCCCGTTTTCCAGGCCCCTTCGCCCTGTTGCGGCACCTGTGCCTTTCATGCCCCGGAGCAGGACTGTGTCCAGGAGTGTATTGATACAATGCGGACGCTGATCAGGGAGCATGCCCATGAAGTGGCGGCGGTGATTATTGAGCCGATGTGCCAGGGCTCGGGCGGGATGCGGATCCATACGGCGGCCTATCTGAAGGCGCTGGCTGAAACCTGCCAGCGTGAGGGGGTTTTGTTGATTGTGGATGAAATTGCGGTCGGCATGGGCCGGACTGGTAAACTCTTCGCATTTGAGCATGCCGGGATTCTGCCTGATATTGTCTGCATGGGAAAAAGTCTTTCGGCCGGCTATCTTCCGATCAGTGCCGCCGTGGTGCGGGCTGCGATTTATGAAACCTTCCGCGACCAGCCCGAAGACCATACGTTTTATCATGGGCACACCTTTGCGGGGAACCCGATTGCGGCGGCGGCCGCAGTGGCCACCTTGCGGGTGTACGAAACCGAGGGGATTGTGGCGCAGGCCGAGACGATGGGCCGGATACTGGCCGAAGAATTGGCCCCGTTGGCCGCCCTCCCCGGGGTGCGGAATATCCGGTCTCTGGGGCTGATTGGCGTCGTGGAACTTGAGGATGATCAGGAGGGCTCCGGGACCCGGCGTGCCATCCAGATCCGGGATCGCCTGCGCGCCAATGGGATCCTGCTGCGGCCGCTGGGCCCCGTGATCTATGTCATGCCCCCGCTCATTATTCCCGAACCGTCTTTGCGGTATCTGGTCCAGGCCATCGGCAAGGTGATCCGGGAGAGCTGACTTCAATAACTATACTGACTGCCGCCGATGAACTCGCGCAGCAATGAGGTGGGGGGGACCATGGCGTCCTGGGGGATGGCCTCGAGCGGGGCCAGTAGATCGTGAACCCGCTTGGCGCGGACATAGGCATCCTGGCGGCGGGAATCCGACTGGAACTGCGTCATGGCTTGTGGCAGATATTCCCAGAGCCGGGCCTTGAGTAAAGGCAACTCGAAGGGGAGCGCGGTGTTGACGATGAAGTCCACTTCGCCGATGAAGGGGATGATGTATTTCAATTCACTGCGGCGGACGTAATGCCAATGGGTCAGCGTCCCGATGGGTTGCAGGTTCCGGTGCGCCTTGTCCCGGATCATCCGGCGCAGCAGCCGGTTGTCCGCCCATCGCATAAAGGTGCCGTCCATGGCCCGTAGTTGGCCGAGCGTCTCCACATAAAGCCGGAACTTATGGGAGGCAGGCACGGCGCTCGTCATCTCCCCGTAGAGTCCGTGAAGGCTGTCCAGCAGCAGGATTTCATTGTCCGCTAAATGCATCTCCTGGACCGCCAGGGTGCTTTTGCCTGTTTTGAAATTATAGAAAGGGGTTTTAATGGAGTGGCCCGCCAGCAGTTCGCCCAGATGCTGGTTGATCAGCTCCAGGTTCAAGGCCTGTGGGGTCTCGTAGTCATAGTCCCCGAATTCATCGCGCGGGTGCTTCTCCAGATCGAAGAAATAGTGGTCGATATTAATGGCCTTGAGCTTTTTACCGACGCGCTGGAGGGCTTCGCCGATTTTAATGGTGGTCGTGGTTTTCCCCGAGGAGGAGGGGCCGGACACAATGATCAGGCGCGTGTCATCGCCCCGGGCGAGGATGGCGTCGGTGGCGCTCTGGATCTCCCCTGAAAACCGCTCTTCCGAGGAGCGGACCAGGGCGGGAAAGGACCCTTTGTGAAGGTGCTCATTCAGGGCTTCGACGCTTTCGCAGCGGTACGCCATATTCCAGAGAAGCACCTCGTAGATCTTTTTGTAGGGAATATTGTCGGTGACTTCGAAGGTAATGGACCGGGTGGCCCGCCGCATGGCGCGCTGGCTGCGGTAGGTGATATAATTGTGGGCCAACTTGATCTGGTGGTTCTCAATCAGCGTCTTCTCCACGATATCCTGGATATCCTCGACGGAGGGCAGCATATCGCCGGGATAGGCCTCGGTCAGGGCGGTTTCTACCTGGGCGGAGAGCGATTCCGCCAGGGTCCGGTCCGGGTTTCCGGTTGAAGTGGTCGCCTTGAAAATCGCGGTGGTGATCCGCTCCCGGTCATAGGTGACCAGATTGCCGTTCCGCTTCACAATCGTCTGGATGGGTTGTTGCATGTCTGGGCCTTCTCTAGTCTTTTTCGCCCTTTGGATCAATTCCTGTTTTCAATTGGAAACAGGACGGTTTCAGGTTAAACTGGGCCGCATCAGATGAAAATGCAGGACATCCTATGAATGAGCAACACCCCCGCGATCCCCTCCATGGCATCAAGTTGACCACGATCCTGGACGCGTTACTCGAGCGCTTTGGCTGGGATGAATTGGGCCGACGGATCCCGATCCGCTGCTTCACGATGAATCCCAGTATCAATTCCAGCTTGAAATTCCTGCGGCGGACGCCCTGGGCCCGTGAAAAAGTCGAAGGCCTGTATCTGCGCTATATCGCCGGGGCCAACTCCGAGCCGGGCTGATCTTCCTGCTTGTTGTAGACATCCTTCAAGCCCGTGATGAAGTTCCTGAGAAACTGATCCCCGCAGGGTTTGAAGTTCTGGTGATGCTTCTGCCGGAACAAGGCCCCGAGCTCGGAACGGGTGACCACCGCGCCCGCCTTCTGCATGATGGCCATCACATCCTCTTCTTTCAGCTCAAGGGCGATGCGTAATTTTTTCAGGATATCGTTGTTGCTCAGATGGCAGTCGGGGTCAACCGGTACCGGGGGCGCGTTCGGCCGGGCCCCTCGGCGCTTGATGATGAAGCCGTCAAGGAAGGCCGTGAGTACGGCATCGGAACACTCGACAAACCCATCCTCGCCTTCGCGTTTGAGGAGACCCTGAATGGTGTCTCGGGTGAGCGAGACACGGCTCACCCTGAAGATCTCAACCAGTTTATTGTCGTTCAGGTTCAGATTATAACGCAGTCGTTTGAGCGTATCATTATTCGTAAGAGGCATGCGGGTCTTTCTGTTTTCGGATTTCCGGTATTAGTGTTTCCGGGCGTGAACATGGCGGGGGGCCGCTGCACCTTTTTGAAGGGTGCCGCTCCGCGGTTTCATAAGAGGGGGCGGCTCAGACACCGATGGGGGTGCAGCCTGTCGGGAAGCGTGGATGGCATTGATTTTATCCAATAATTGCAGACGTTCGGTTGCATTCATAAGCGCTCCTTTAATAAAACGGCCCACGCGGGCTATATACTGCTGATCCTTGGGGATGTCGATTAATTATTACCCATTTTTTTCAGGAGGAAGGGTTCAGCATGAAATCACTACTGGCCCATCAGGGAAACCCTGATGGCACTATCAGGGTTTCCCTCATTGTGCAAAAAAAGGCGATCCCGTACTATCCCAAGGTTGATTTTTATAATCTATATATGGTGTGCTTTGTATTGACAACCACTATATGTTGTATCATTGTCGCCGTTTTTCACAAAGGAAACCTACATGAAGACCAGTCGTAAGACACACCTTGGAATGGGTAATGACGCTTTGAATTTGACGGAAAACAGCTTGGCGGTGCTTCGGGCCCGCTATCTTCGCAGGGATGAGAAAGGCGAACTTGCCGAGACGCCCGAGGAACTGATTCATCGTGTGGCGGCGGCGGTGGCAACGGCCGAGACGGCCTATGGGGCGGATGCGGCCCGGGTAGATGCCGTCGCCGGCGAGTTCTACCGGTGGATGGCGGATGGGACCTTCATGCCGAACTCGCCCACGTTGATGAACGCCGGCCGGGAGGCCGGGTTGCTCTCGGCCTGTTTTGTTCTGCCGGTGGAGGACACCATCGACGGGATTTTCTCCAGCATCCGGAACACGGCGCTGATTCAGAAAGCTGGCGGGGGGACGGGCTTCAGCTTCAGCCGGCTCCGCCCCCGGAACGACCGGGTCGCGTCCAGCAGCGGGACTACGTCGGGGCCCATTTCGTTTATGAAGGTGTTCAGCAAGGCCACGGATGCGATTCAGCAGGGGGCTTTCCGCCGGGGTGCCAATATGGGGATTATGCGCATTGATCACCCGGATATTGTGGAGTTTATCAACGCCAAGCAGGATCTGAGTGAGCTCACGAATTTCAACTTGTCCGTGGGGATCACGGAGGCGTTCATGCGGCAATGGTACGCCAACCCGTCGGCGGGGCATATCGTGCGCAATCCCCGTAACGGGGTGGAGTCGAATCTCGCCGGACCGGAGGGGAAAGACTGGACCGTCGGGGCGCTGTTCGATCTGATCATTGAGCGGGCCTGGCGGACGGGTGAGCCGGGGGTGGTGTTCCTGGACCGCATCAATGAGGATAATCCCACGCCGCATATCGGCACCATTGAGGCCACCAACCCCTGTGGGGAACAGCCCCTGTTGCCCTATGAGAGTTGCAATCTGGGCAGCATCAATGTGGCCAAGTTCGTTAAGGAAAAAGCGCCGGAGGCGGGATTCGACTATGATGCCTTCCGCCAGGTGATCCAGGTGGCCATGCGGTTTCTCGACAATGTCATTGATATCAACCGCTATCCCATTCCGGAGACCGCCGAGATCAGCCGCAACAACCGCAAGATCGGGTTGGGTATCATGGGATTTGCCGACGCTTTGTTCGCGCTGGGCATCCCCTATGACAGTGAAGAAGGGGTGACCTTCGCCGAGCAGTTGATGCAGTTCCTGAATGAGGAATCGCACCGGGCCTCAGTGGTGCTCGCCGGCGAGCGCGGGGTGTTCCCAAACTGGAAGGGAAGCATCTGGGAGCCACGCGGGATCAATATGCGCAACGCTTGCACGACGACGGTGGCCCCCACGGGCACCATCAGTATCATTGCCAATTGTTCCGGTGGCATCGAGCCGCTCTTCTCCCTGGTCTTTTTCCGTAATGTGATGGACGGGCAGCGCCTGCTGGAGGTGAACAGTCCGTTTGAGCGGGTGGCCCGGGAACAGAAATTCTTCAGCAAGGATCTGATGAAGCGGATTGCCGAGCAGGGGTCCATCCGGGCCATGTCCGACCTTCCCGAAGGGGTCCGGCGGGTGTTCTGCACCGCCCATGATATTGCGCCCGAATGGCATATCCGTATGCAGGCGGCATTCCAGAAGCACTGCGACGCCTCCATCTCCAAGACGATCAATTTCCCGCATGATGCGACCGTGGAGGAGGTGCGTAAGATTTATCTCTCGGCCTATGAGCACCGGTGCAAAGGGGTGACCGTATACCGGGACGGGTGCCGGCAGAATCAACCCATGGCGCTGGCCGCGAAGAAGGAGGAGGGCCAGCAGAAGGAGCTGCCCGTGAGCCCGATCAGTCCCATGCCACTTCCCGAAATCATGTCGGCCATCCGGGTGAAGCAGGTGACCCCCTTCGGCAATATGCATATCAAGATCGTGGTGGATCCCGTCGCCCAGCGGGAATATGAGATTTTCGCCCAGCTCGGGAAGGGGGGCGACATTGCCTGTTCGGATCTGGAAGGCATGTGCCGGTTGATCTCCCTCTACCTGCGGGTCAACGGCTCTCTGGATGATATCGTGGCGCAACTCGATGGGATCGGCTCGAGTTTATCCGTGCCCACCAAGGACGGGCGGATTGCCTCGCTGGCCGACGGACTCGCCAAGGCGATCAAAAAGTACCAACGGGCCAAGGCGATTTCCGGCCTGCATGCCCTGCTGCTGGGGCAGGTAGACCTGTCTGCCATTGCCCGAGGGACGAAAGCCGGGGGTGGCCCCGCGCAGACCAGCGGGAACGGGGAGGAACTCAATGGGTTCAAGATCAAATGTCCGGAATGTGGCGGAGCCATTATCTTTGAGGAAGGCTGCACCAAATGTCATGGTTGCGGGTTCTCCCAGTGCTGAGCCGCGCCGGATAGTGCTTGATCTCCCCCTGTATTTTTTGGCATTGTCCCGCGTTCCTTAGCCAGCTTAGCTCAGTTGGCAGAGCAGCTGATTTGTAATCAGCAGGTCATCGGTTCAAGTCCGATAGCTGGCTCCATTAAAGGCAGTGAGACAGGCGTGGGTAGAACTCGGGTAACAGGCCAATTTACCATAGGCGAAATCTACCCGATTTTGTGAATTAGTATGCTTTCCAGTACGCTCATGCGATACATGGAGACTATACGGGAATTGTACCGCTGATTGAAAATCAGAGGGCCGTGAGTTCATTTTTTGCGCCCCATAAACCACTTGATGGCCGCAACGATCATGAATGCAGGGATGGCGACCAATACCGATTCCCAAAAGCTTAAATTCGAAGTAGTCATTTAATTTCCCTTCAATTCTCTATTTTCTCCCACCTAATCCAACAACGCCAGCGGCCCGGTGCCGGATTGACAAAGGGCGTGGAACTTCGCCACAGTGTTTCCCATCCTTGCACTTACCTCCTTCGGACTCCATCTTTTCCCATAGCCATTCGTTGATTAGCTGCGATGGTTTGCGATGTTTTAGGGTTGCCTGCTCTTCCAGCCACTGTTTTACCTCGGCGTCAACTGTGATTCCCATCGCTGGTTTCTTACGAACGGTCTTCTTTTTATCTTCGTTCATGATAATCACCGCCTTTCAATGTTCAACATTGTTGCATAAAACGCAAGCAGGCGAAACAGAAATCGGATTCAATAAAGTTTCAAAAAGTTGTTGAACATTGTCGAACAGTGTTCTATCTTGCTCGACATGAAAGCAAAACGAGTTTCCTTCCGTCTTGAGCCCGAAGTTAAAGCGTGGCTTCTCCGATCAGCGGCAAAAAAACGAACTTCTGAATCTGAGGTCGCCCGTCAAATCATCTACGAAAAGTTTGAGAAGAGGCACGCGAAGTGAGTAAGCAATGACTCCCGCCCCTCACATCATTTCCACAATCAAGGCACTCATGGTCGGATATCCAGAGTCGCACACATCACGGGTGATTGACGCCTTAAAGCGCGGCCCCAGGGTGACGGTGATGGAGTTGGCCCGGACGTGCAAGGTGACAAGGCGCACCATTTGGAAATGGATCAAGGTGGGGAAGTTGCCGCAACCCAAGAAGCAGGGGAAGCGGTTGAGGTTTTGGGATTACGAGCAGGTCAAGGACCTGATGAACGCGGGAGGTTCAAATGATTGACTATTACGAAGTGATGCGCTCGCGGCAACAAAAACAACGGGAAGCCGAAGCGATCATGGCAAAGCGCCGTGAAGCACTTGAGGCCGTGGCGTGTGCGGTAATCATGTTGTCAATGTTGGTGTGTCTATTGATTTGTGGTTAAGAGCAAACAAAAGTATGCGAAATGGAAAAGGAGAGCGATGTTCAAAATAGAAAAAATCAAGCAATGGAAGTCCGAAAAGTTTGAGCGATGGGGAACACCTTGGACTCGATTTACAAACGGTTCGGACAGTATTGAAATTCAGGACGGTGCCAGCATCGGTTACGGTGCCAGCATCGGTGACGGTGCCAGCATCGGTG
>JBAXWB010000028.1 GCA_037128595.1 bacterium | reverse complement strand
ATGGCAGCCTTCCAGGATTGAGCCCACATAGTGCGAATGCATCAAGTTTGCACCGACGCTGTAACGGTTCTGGGGACAGGTATCGGTCTCCGCAAGGATGGTGACGTCCGAATCCAGTCCGGCAATCTGCGCCGCGCCGTCGTACATACGGCTGGCGAAGGTGCGCATTTCAGAACTCAGATAGCGGGCGTTATTGATGCGGACAACACCGGGATTCCCTTTTCCGGCAAGGCGCCGCGAAATGGGGCCTGCATGGCGGATGTCGAAGTGACAGGTGCAGAAACTCCCAGGAATGGCGGGATCGGTTCCATCGATCGCCTCACGCATGATCCCGGCAACGCGCATCAGGGAATCAAGCAGGAGTTTGTCATATTCTTGCGCAGCTGCGGTATCCATGCGGAGCGTATCCAGCAACGTTTCACGGGTGAAGGTCCGCCCCAGACGGCGTCCGATTTCAGCCAGATGGAGCGGACAGTAGCATCCGTCCCGGCCGTGTAGCAGCCGGAAGTCGTCGTCGATCATGAAAAAAGCCGGCTTCAGCGCAGCGAGATGCCGGAAAGCGACGCGGATATAGTTCTGAAACAAGGGATCCAACGGGCACATCTGGTAGGCGAGGCTGCCGTCAGGTCGGATGATTTTCTCAAAGGGCGCGGGTTCATCGGGGATCCATCCATGTCCGATGGTGGCCTGGGCAAGAATGCCGACCCGGGATTTGTCACCCTTGAAGCCGTTACGAAAGGCCGTGAAGCGATTGCCGAGGATCTTCGACTTGTCCACGGGGGGATCGCCTTCGGGGACTAGGGTGAGCATGCAGGCAATCTCGGTGCAGACGCCGGTATTAAGGAGAATTTCCGCATCGGCGGCGAGCTCAGCCTCGCGACCGGGAATAAGCGGCATCACATGGAAGGTTTTGAGTTTACGCATAATAGAATATCCTTTTTACTTTGTTGAGGATCTTACAGTTTCCTCAAATGCGCGAAGTTCGATCACTGCGCCCTTCGCTAACCGCGACTGTTCAGCGGCGAAGGCTAGCAGGTGACTATCGAGTGACATCTCGACAGAAGTCAGCATCGGGGTCACACCCTTGGAGCGAATGGCGTCCACGAAACCTTCCATGATCAACCTGTCCCCTCCCCCATGTGTCCCAACCGTACCCGCCGGCTTGATCCGCTCCTCGCGCGACGGTTCGAACGTGAAAGCCGTTACGGTGTCACCGGAGGTGTCATAACCGATTTCACCATTGGTCAGGCTGATCTTGGTGATTCGCCGCTCCACCGCGTTATGCCCAGCCATATTAAACGACACCGTCAAGCCACCCTCGAATTCCACATTGACTGCCTGATGATCCACCACATCGTTACCGCACCGGTAGACACATCGACCGAACCGGTTGGTCTTCAGCAACTCCATGAGGTCATCCTTTCTCTTCACCACCCCCATCTGCCGGATATAGGCCTGATCCGTGTCATCGTTGAAATACAGCTTGAGGACATTGTAGGGACACTTTGCCGCTGCCGGACAACCCTGAAGACAATAATCAGGCGCACCTTTCGGCGCGTTTTCCGGCTTGAACCAAGTCAAGGAGCCAAACGACGACACCCGCACAGGTCGCCGCCCCGTCAGGTAGCACATGATGTCCATGTCATGACAGCACTTGGCCAGAATCATGGGCGTCAGGCGGCTGGAGTTGAAAAAACCGCGGACAAAGGAATGGGCATGGTGGTGATAGGAGAGGTTCTCACTCAACTGCATGGCGATGGCTTCCCCATACCGGCCGGAGTCGATCAACTCCTTTATCGTGGCATAGGGCGTCATATAGCGCATCTGATGACACACGGCAAAGACACGGTCAGACTTCTTTGCTGCATCTGTAATCGCCACCACTTCCGCGGCTGTGCGGCCCAGCGGTTTTTCGACCAGCACATGATAACCCTTGCCGATCGCCTGAACCACCGGCTCCCGCCGCTGATCTTCAACCGTAGCGACGATAACCGCCTCAAGATCCAAACCTTGGGCAGCAAAAAGCTCACCGGCATTCGGGAATCGAGCGGACTCCGGAATACCATGTTCTAGTGAAAAGGCATTCCGTCGGGCCTCATCCGGTTCCGCCACCGCCACAAACTGAGCCCGGTGCGGCATCTGCTTGGCATACGCCCCAAAAATCCCCCGTCCGCGGTTTCCCGCCCCAATCAACGCCATCCGTACAGGTTTCGACATTCAATAAACTCCTTTTTCAAAAGTGAAAGCCATCTCTTCGCATCAATTACTCAATGGAGGGTTTTGCTCTGTCAAAACCTCTTCCCGTTCACCCTGGCACCGACAGAGCGGTGCCCTCCATTTGAGACATTCTAAGCCACGCTCGGCCAATCCAACCTTGCGGCTGGTTAGGAAAAACCAACTTCCGGAAATTGCCACCTGTGCCGTGGACTCGCAATTCAAAAGTGTTTTCGCCGACCTTGAGGCCATTCAGCGCCCACTTCCAGGGTGCCCAGGCGCGCCGCTCCAGTTTCCGCCCATTGATAATCAAATCGGCGCTATCCACAATCCCCTCAAATTCAATACCCCAGTCAGACGCCACTTCCTGTGCCGTGAACATATGCGTCCACTCATAGGCTCCGCTACCCATGTAGTGAGGTAATCCAGCCTTCTGCCAACCCTGACGCGAATCGCGAGACACAGCAGGCGAAAGCCGGGCTTTCTCCCTGATCCGATCAACATTGAACTCCCCTTCCAGATACAACTGGGCCAGAAGACCCTCCATGGCACTACGAACGCTGAAGCGCAGTTCGATAGAATTATTACCCTGCTTGAGCCCACCGAGCAGGAGGCGGAGCGGCGTGGTCGTCTCCAGAGGGAAGTGACGCGTTCCACCCAATTGACACCCGTTAACCTCGATCTTGAACGCTCCACGAGCGCATCGGGGGTCACAAACCAAAAGTGGCACAGGAATCACCCCCTTAACGTCAAAAGCAAAGCGATACCGCAACTCCAGATCTGTCACGGTACTGATGACCGGCACCTTGCCAACATACTGAGAAATCACTTTTTCGGTACGGTAATTCTCAGAGAGTTGCCAGTAGGGTTTGGGGAAGTCCAGTGTCACCGGATTGATTCCCTTACACCGGATCTGAGGACGATCCAGCCTCACCCGGTTCACTTCCAACCGCTTGAACCGGCGCTCGTCGCCAGTAACTACATGTCCTTGTATGCTTTCGACACCAGCCATTAGCGGCGTCTTACTATTGACCATACCGGCGAGACGCCGGTTACTACAAGTGCTCCGCGCGCGCTCTGTAGTAGCCGCCGTGTCGGCGGCATCTTCCTTCACTCCGCCCGCCCGACCGGCTTGATGCACCAATTTGAACAAACCAACACCTTTAGCGGGCAGACGCCAGATTGCCGTTGATCCCAGATGCTGAACGCTTCCATCAGCCCGCTCCGGCGACCATACCAATTTCCCCTCTCCGACCAGCGAGAGCTCCAGCGCGGCATCCCCCACATTCACCGCTAACAGCCACTCGCCCGACCCCTGCTTCCGCTTAAATCGCCGAACATAACAATCCCCGCTATCGGTACCCGTTATGCGAATTGAGGGGGAAAGTTGAGCTTGGCACCACGTCTCCGAAGGATACGCCGCCTTTTCAACTTTACCCGGCAAGGCCGGACGGGAATGCAACCGCCCTCCAGCCTCCACGATATGACTTGGCCCGCTCCCGAACCAAACCACCTTGACCCCGGCACGGGCCGCTTTGGTGATCCGCTCGAAGGTACGACGCGGGATGCGGGTCATCGCAGGAACCAGAAGCGTATGATAGCGACAGGCCCCCACGCGCAACCAACCTGACGACACCGCGGCCTCTGCGACATCAGCCTCGTCGGCCATATGGATGGCCACCTGGGTTCTCAAACAGGACAGAAGGGTCTGCCATATGGCGTGCCGTAAGCCCTCGTGTGAAGTCCTATCCATGCCCGGGGCCAGGTCCCAATAGGATGCTAAACTGTTTAGCACGGCGATTCCGCCCGAATCCTTGGCACCATCCAGGATCCCCTCCATTTCAACAGACCACCGGTTGAGCTCGCTAATCCCCTCGAAAATCGGAGTTTTCGGCCCGTAATCAGGCGGGGCTTCATGAGCCACCACCCCCTCCACGCTCTGGAAAAACCCATGCAGGAAAAAGCGGTCAATCCCCAACACCTTGTGCCAGGCGATGATCTGATGACACTTTGCCGTCGTGGTGTCCCAGTCGAATAGCGCAAAGGTCTCGGCAACCGCCGCCGGTGAAAGGGTTTGGGCGCGGAGCGACCCGGCCCGAAGGCTCCCCAGATTCACCGTCGGGGTCTCCCGGTCCCCCACAAACGGCGCAATCAGGTCGGTTCCCGGACAATGTAGAATCTTCATCAGCGGCATGACGCTACCGAGACAACCGGCCTCGGCCACCGGATCATCCTCGGGCGACATATGCCCGACAAGCGTGAGGCCACAGGTTTCGCACCACGTCCGGTAAGGCGTCATGAACACATTAATAAAGCGTCTGGCGATCCATTCCCGCAACGCCATACGCGTCTCCACATACTGGTTCGAGAGCGGTTCGCCGAACAATTGATACAACCTCGGCATGAGGTCAAACCCGTAGTCCTGCCGGAAGGCTTCGAAGAGGCCTGGGGTGACAGGCCAAAAGCCATGCGGCTTTTCCTCATCTGTAAAAATCCCGGGGATCGTCTTCCCGAACTCGTGCCCCACCCACTTTTTGTAAGGATCCAGGCTAAGCGTACGGAAGGTCGAAAACGTATCGGGATGCAGACAGTCCGGTAAGGAACCCCACGACCCGTTTACGCCGCACAGTTCCCGCACAATCGCCACCAATCGGTAGCCCTTGGGGATGGCTGGAACACGCAAGACATAAACTTGGCGGATGGCGTCGCCCCGCACACAGGGGAACGTCGGAGTCGCAGGATAATAATGCCGACTATCCCAGGGCGTCACAAACCAGTCGCGCCGGACCGTCCCCACCTGAGCTGTGAGGTCACGGACGGCCAAAGGGTGGTCAACGGGAACCAAGCCGGCCCAAACCACGGGCTGTTCGGATATCTCCCAAAGTTGGCCCGCAACAAGACCAGAAGGAGGTTCGCGCAGCACCAGTTGGGCGGCCTTCAGATCGGCACGGTTGGCCATCACCTGTCCCCCCGCGGCCCCACTGGGATAGGGATCTTCATCATAAAGCCAGAGTTTCATATCCAATCGGCGGCCTTCCTCGACCAACGCCTGGATGGTCGAATACCATTCATCCGAGGCATAGGGAATCAGGTTCCCGCTCCGGCAATGCATGGCTAGCGCCCGGATGCCGCCTTTCCGGCAGGCCCGAAGATACTGGATCTTCTCCGCCACAGAGGAGGCATCATTGAATAACCAGAACGGAACCATTCCAGGTTGAATGGCATCAAATTTCATTGAATGAACACGATTAGTCTTCATAAAAGCAACACATGCTTTTGAACTTTAATTGTTAATTTTGCCTATGGACGTTCCACTGTGCTCAACCCGCGGCGCTTTGTAATTCTGACGCCCCCCGTGCGCTTTCCAGCCCTTGTAAACGCGCAACAGGAAGAAGTAACTGATCGACGCGAAAATAGCGGACCAGATGTACATCCAGCGATAGTATTCCTCGTCCCCGTGATAGAGCCTCTTCATGAAGTCTAGGAAGAGTCCCGCCACCACACTGCCGAAAATCGTGACGATGGATCGCGCCATCGCATCCGCCGAGCCGAACTGGCCAAACTGATCCTTGGGGAAAAGCAGCCAATTCAGCGGCATGGCGGCCGCTAATTGTAACTGGGCGATGGGAAATGCAATCAGCGTCAAGATGATAACACTTCTGAAATCATGGACAAAGAAGAAGGAAGCAATCGCCATGACAGGGCCAAAGAGCCCAAGCCCGACAAGCACCCGTACCGGGTGAATCCGATCACTCAACATCCCCATAGGCACCATGAGCAATAATCCCGGAATCGCCATCCAGGTATTGAACTTACCCAACTGTTCCAAAGAAATTCCCAGGTGGAGATAGAACAGGGTTGCCACAAAACCACAGGCACCGGCCACCTGCCCCGCCGCCGACATCGCAAACATATTCAGATAATAAGGATGGGTGAAACATTCCCGGAAATAGGTCTCAAAACAGGCCAGCAGCCCCGTCTTGTTCCCCACCAGGGGAGTCGGCGGGGGATATTTGCCTTCCTTCAGGCTGAAACACATGGACATGAACCCGACAAAATAGAGGACCGCCGCACCCAGGAAAATAAACCGCATGTGCGTCTGGGCATGGGGAAACACGAAATAATTGAAGGTCATTCCCGCCAATGTCCCCACCACCCGGAACGCGGCCATGAACCGCGCCAGATAGGCCGCAGGCACCATGTCGTTGAATAGATAGTAGTAGACCGACGAAATGAACATGTTGAAGAACTGGAAGATGACGAGCAGCAGCCCAATCATGCCGATGATGACGGTGTTCTTCCCAAAGCCCCCGTATCCCGCCATCAACCCATGCACCCAGGAGCCAATTTCAGGCGCAAATGCAATAGCCACAAGCACGACGGTAATGAACGGTGTGGGCGCCAGCAGGAAAGGAATCCGCCGCCCCCATGGTCCCCGGTGCCGGTCACTCCGGAAACTGATGACCGGATTGACAAAGAAGTTCATGGTACTGGGTACCGTCACCAGAAAAATACCCATGACCATGTTGGGCGCGCCGAGGGCCTTGAGTTGCAGGGGGAGGATCGACGGCAGCACCGTTTCCATCAGACACATGGTGAAATCGCCCCACAAGAGCCAGAAAAATACCACGACCAGTCCGAAGGTGGTGTAGCGAAGCGTGCCACAGGTGTAGACGCGCGGTTCGCTGTGGGGTCTACCCCGCCGGGTCATACGGTTTATAATCCGATCCATCATCGAGGAAATTTTAAGTAGAGTCATGATTTAACAGTTTCTTTCATAATCTGATCGTCGCTTTTTCGGAGCCCTTGGCATTTATCGTTTGATCTCCGAATGCTCCGCATCTTTCTGATCAGCCACATCATAAATTTGAAATGATTCTAATATTCTTTTTTTGCAGGGTTCGACCTGTCTGACGGCCTCTTTATATTCAGCGCTGTCGAAATAGCCTTCCGGTGGCTCCCAGACGGTCCGAAATCCAATATGATAATATGTGTTTTCTGGAGGGAGGCCGAAGCGTTTCGCGGCATAAAGACTGGCTTTACCATGATACCAGGAACCGCCCCGCAGGCAGGCATTCTGGTGGGCGGTATAGGCGCGCATCTTATCCCGTTGCGGATTATTCGGATAAGGCTCGACCCACTCGGAAGTCCATTCGTACTGATTGCCGAGCATATCCATCACGCCATAAGGCGAAGCTCCTTTAGGATATTTGCCAGCA
Source organism: bacterium (assembly GCA_037128595.1). Lineage (NCBI taxonomy): Bacteria > bacterium. The sequence continues at coordinate 54,020 of JBAXWB010000028.1, read as the reverse complement.
CGGGTGTAGATGCGCTTATGATCCCAGCCGCCCTTTTCGTCAGGACTGAAATGGCCGATATCCGGAATAAAGGTGTTGCCCCAGGGATAGAAACGACCGTCGGTTCCCCTGGCCGCTTTTTCCCATTGCTTCTCGCTCGGCAATTGCTTCCCGGCCCAATTGGCATAGCGTTGCGCTTCGTTCCAAGCGATGGACGCCACCGGCATCGCCTGCGCTCGAGGATCGGAATAATAACTTGAGATTTCATCGAGTTTCAGCTTGAAATCGGGTGTTGCCTTGATGAACTTCACCCACCGTTCAGTGGATACCTCATATTTATCAATGAAGTATCCTCCTGTATACTCCTGACGCTTCGGCAAACATTCCCACATCCAAAGAGTGTCGGAATTCGTATACCCAAGCTGGCGGGCGATGGTCGTGGCCTCGTCCTGATTCAGCCCCATGATGAAACTCCCCGCCGGTACATAGACCATGAGCGCGCCATCGACAGGATGCACGATTTCCGTGCCCGCCACGGGCGCCTCTTCTGCGGAGCAAAAGGAGCACCACCAGATGCCCAGCGCCCACACGAAAATGGACAATCTTTTCATAATGGTCCTGTTATCCGGATCAACACGACCGCGTATTCACCCAGCGGCATTTCAAGCGTCATGCGATCCCCGGAAAAGGTCTGACGCTCATGCAGTTGAATCAGCTCCAGATTCCGGTATTTATCCAGGATGGCTATTTCGGTCGTGGCCCCGTCCGCAATCAGTTTACCTCGCAATTCAATTCGCGAAACGCCTCGCTTGCCATCGAATTTAGAGACCAGGATGGCCGCCTTCTGCCCTGTACGCTCCCGCGCCGCCAGGCAGGTCAGCGTATCCGCTTTCCCTGTAGGTTGCGGAAGTGACGGGGCCCAGGCCTCATGAGCTTTTGATGGCGCAACCGTTCCGCCATCAACCGAAACCTCCGCGTGCACACGATCCGGGTAATCCAACAACTGGCGGAAGGCCTTGAAGGCATGGAACGTCTTTTGAGGAACACCATAGATATCGAACAGGCCGCACCAGGGACTCCAGGGCTGCGTATCGTAGTAATTGGCGACATCCACCGAGGCATCCTGCAAGAGGGATAAGACGGAAGCGACAAAACTGGCTCCCTCCTCGCTCTTATACCGTTCAAAATGCTCCCGCTTGACCGCTTCGAAGCCCTTTTCGAAAAACCCCTCGTGTTTGAGGTTCCATTCATTCAAATGACTTTCAGTTTTAGCGTAGCCGTGTTGGTCAAGCTGCGTGCGAACATGCCGCGCATTTTCTGCAACAACCTGCGGATCATTGCTGTAGGTGTGCCAGGAAAAAAAATCCAGGGGAGCCTTATGCTTGCGGCAGTAGGCCAGGAATTTCGGCACCAGTTCACTCCTGGGGAAAGCGGCCGCATAGCCACCCACTTTCAACGCTGGATCAAACGCGTGGATGGCCTGGGCCACCGTCACATAGAGATCGGCATACTGTTTAAAGGTTCCCGACCATGTCATACCGCCCGAACAGTCCTGATCCCACGTAGGCCCGAGATCCGGCTCATTCCAGATTTCCCAATATTGAATATTAAAATGGAACCCGTTCGCCCACCCCTGATTGTAATGCCGGATGATGCCAAGACACATTTTTGCCCATTTCGTGTAATCCCTGGGGGGGTGCGCATAGTACTTTTTCTGCGTATGCTCGATATTCGCGCCGAGCCGCCAGATGATCTTGGCGCCGACATCCATAATACTTTGAATATACACGTCGGTACGTTCGAAATCGTAATGGGCGGGATCCTCCGGATCGGCATTTTCATCCGGGAAGATCTGCGCCACATCAATCACCCGTGAATTGGGCCAATCCTGATCGTGGAGCCGCACATGCGGAACGGCCAGTTCCCGATAATAATCCGAGAGATCCCACAGTGTGCACATGTGCCGTGGCCCGTTCCCCATCCCCTGCAGCGGCTTGATGGAGCCGGCGGTTTTGTCGAAATCAACTACGATTGTTTTCATCAACAACCCTCTTTCTTAATATCCGGAAGGGGTGGGCGAACCAATGGACAGGCTTGCTGGGCGTGGTATATCTCAATCAACTCTGCAAACGCCTTCTGGCACAAGCCATTCGGTGCCCCCCCATTGGCCTTGAGTTCGGCATCCAGCAATGTCCGTAGATAAAGCACCCGCCAGCGCCATGAGGCCCGGGCCTGGGGCGTGATCTGCCCCTCCACGCGCTGGACAAGGGCGTAGGCCTCTTCCGCACCCGGGTCCGCCTGAGGAGCAGCGCCACGGGACGGGAACCAATTCATATCCAGCTCGACCCCCTCCAGTTCGCCCGGCCACCACCGCCAATGATGATTCTGCTCCAGGGTGGTAATGACCTTGACGATCTCATCAACCACCTCCGCCGAATACTCAAAGGCAACGTATTCCCGCAGGGTCTCCAGGGCAGGCCGATCGTTCCAATAAAACTGGCTGAACACGACCTTGGTGATGTCGTCGAAGAGTCCCTCGGAGTAGGGAAAGCCTCCCGAGATCTTCCCTTTAACGGCATCCCATTGTCCTTGGGAAAGGCGCGGCAGCGGCGTGGCCCCAAATCCGCCCCACGGGAATGTTTTATACATACTGATTTCGGGGAACCCGACCATCGGCAATCCTCCCGGCATGGCCCGGGCCGTTCCTTCGGCCATCATGTAATCAACCCACGGCTCTTTTGCGGAAAAGGCTTTATCCACCCCCTGCCATTCGGGTTCATCAAAAAACCAGGTCGACATAATGACCTTCACTCCCGGCAGTTTCCTCCGGGCCAGCGCCGCAACCGGTTCGGCAAGTTTAAGGAATCCTTTCGCGCCCCAGGGCTGGCACGCACTGCAGCCACACCCACCCTGATCGTAAGGCCAAATCCACAGATAGCGCGGCTGCAAATCGGCGCACCAATCGAACTCCTGGCCCAGAACACCCAGCACGTACTCCAGGCTGCCGGGCTTGCTCGGGCAGACATCACACTCGTACCAGCCACCACGCCGGCCACTCAGCTCCGCCCGAAGTTCAACTGGCGAATTATGGTAAGCCTCGTTGGCGAGTAAGGTGAAACTGACATCCAGGCCGATACTCCTGGCCGCCTCGCAGATCGCGTGAAGGCGCGTACGGAACGTCACCGCCTCAGGATCGTCAAAACCACTGAAGTGATGCATGTCGTACCAGACCCCCAGTACGTTGTAACCCCAGAGTCCCAGTTCTTCCACATACCTTTGAATTTTCTCAACGGGTGCATCATGGTAGAAGTTATGGAAATGCGTCGCCAGATAGATGCCACGTACGGGTTTCTCCGGCACCGAGGTACCCCGCCACCATCCCGGGGTGAACCCGCCTTGATCATAGCGTGAGGTCCGCAGAAACTTGCCTACGCCATAAAGCAATCCGCGCTCGTCGTTTCCGGCAATTCGCACGCCACCGTCCGGGCGGTCTTCAATCCGGAAGCCATCTACTCCGATACCAGGTGCGATCGCAAGCTCCACCCGGAATGGCACCTCACCTGCGGTCATGACCCTGGCCTCACAGCGTTGCGCGACCTGTCGCGCGAATAACGCCACAATATTCCTCATCACCTGTGATACGTTATCAGGAATCACCACCCCTACACAGGCAACCGGCGCTGGACTCTCATTCATGATCTGTAATCTTACCCGGCATAGCCGGAACTAAAACTCACTTGATTCAACTTAAAACAAGCCCCTCTAATCACGGTGGCGTTCGACGTCCTCGGCGAACGATTCTACGTTCTGGCTGTTAATCAGCCGCCGGGGACGTCGGCTGCCACCTGTGCTCCGCTCTAATTTTCCCACACGGTTTCTTCCATGAATTACCCGGCTACCGGCTGGGGACTCCACTAAGGCGTCAAAACATTTTTGATCATGTTGAACGCCAGCTTCGGGTTCCGATAGGAATCCACGATTCCCTTCGCGTTCACCCCGGAGATGGAAATGGACGAGCATTCATAATCAAAGAAAATCCAGATGAAGAACCCGGCCATGAAATCCCTCTTTAAAATCTCTTTTATTTGACGGCACAACAGCTCAGCCTGGAAATCCTCTGAATAATGGGGCATGGAAAGGGATCGTACGCCCGCACTGGCCTCCGCCCCGAACTCGGATACGATGATCGGCTTATCCTTGATTTTTCCGGCAAAATGGTCCAGCAGTTGCGGGAGATAAGAGGCTTTCTCCCCATACCAGGCCGCATAATTATTCACCCCGAACACATCAATGAAAGCGGAGGTTGGCGGCGCTTCGCCCGTGGGCGTTCCTTTCACTTTTTTGACGACGGCCAGGTGTTCGGGCGGTTCCGGACTCTCGGCAGACAATGTCAAGCGGGACGGATCGTTTTGCTTGAAGACGTCATTGATTGTCCGGAAAAAGTTAACAGCAAGGGGATCGAACGTGGCCGACTCATTCTGGATGTTCCAGCCAATGATGGACGGATGATTGCCCAGTTGCTGGACCATGGAGGCGGCATACGTAGAACAATGCTTCAGAACGCCGGCGTTTCCAAAGTGGTAATGATTGAATTGCCAGCAGGGGAGTTCGGCAAGACAGACAATACCCTCCCGGTCACAGGCGGCATAAAATTCCCGCGAGTAGGGATAATGTGCGGCGCGAACGGCATTCAACCCGCAATGCTTCAGGAGTTTGAGATCATTGATCCACTGCCAGCCGGGCACACTGTTCCCGAAAGTCGGATGCTGCTCATGAAAGGAGGCCCCCAGGATTTTAAATTTCTTCCCGTTGATGAGAATATCGCGGCCCAGGGTTTCGACCGTCCTGAAGCCGAAGGCATCATGGGCACGATCGATCACCTGATCTTTACGGGATAGGGTTAAGGAAATTTCCGAAAGCAGCCCCTCGCCCGGGCGCCAAACGACCGGGTTGTCGCAAAAAATCCTGGTCGCAGCCTTATCCGTACCCGCAAAGTTGATTTCGTCTGTTTTCTTTTCAGCCCCGGAAATCAGTTCAACACCCAGTGTACAGTCCGCCTTCTGATTGAGGGTGACCGTTATATCTGCAAACCATTTGCCGTTCTCCCGGCCCGGCACCACCCGATAATCCCGGATAAAGAGATCAGACCGGTATTCGATGTAGAAAGGACGGTGAATCCCGCCGTAATTCTTCCAGTTGAATTGTTCCTGTGGGCAACCGTCCTTATCCCGGTGGTTATCCACGGTCATGACGAATGAATTTTCCCCATCAACCGTGAAATCGCTGATATCAAACTCAAACTTAAGATGCCCATTCCGGTTCTCGCCGACTTTGACCCCATTGATGGATACCGTTGTTTTGTAGTTACTTCCTTCAAACACGATAAATTCACGCAGGCCGGGCTTCTTGTGCAGCATGATCCTTTTGCTATAGGTGATCTCGCCTTCAGAGAATTTTCGTGCTCTGTCCCTGAAATTCTGATTTTGCAAGGGACGGGTAATGGCGGAAAGTTCCTGCTGGTCCGACGGCCATTCCAACTCTTTCGTCTGCATGTTCCAGGAAAGCGGGACATAAAAAGGCTTGCTAATAGTTTCCGGCGACGCGACGTCAATCGCTGAGTTCAGTTTCAACTCGCCGTCCCAGAATCCAGATAAGATTTTTTTTTCACGGGTGCCGTTTTGACTGTTCATTTTTTCATCTCGATCTATACGGAATCTTGCCTGATACGCTTCGTTTGTTAAGAACGATAACTTTAAAGGCGCTCAAGGTCAAATATAATACACATAATGCAATGCGCATAATATTGGAAGTATAAGCCATTTGCCATTGACAAACCGCATGGTCATTCAGGAATTGCAGCAGACCTCAACAGGGTCAGGAATTCAGCGGGAGAAAGCACGGCAACAGAACCGCACCGCTCAGGTGGAAAATGCTTCTTATTCCCTGTCACCAAAAAAGCGCCAGCGGTGTCCGCGACTTCCAAGAAAGGGAGGTCATCGATATCGGGAAGGATTACACTCAAGGGCCTGGCGTTAATAAAAACCATGATCTCGCGAATACAAGCCAGAATGGTATGGGTGGCATGAGAATCGAGGCCGAGACGGGGCTCGTGACAAACCCTCTCATATTCGGCGAGAATCCGATCATCCGCACATACTTCAATTCGTCCAGCCAACACCGCCCGGAGGAGGGTTGAGCAGGTTCCCCCCTCTGTCAACAAGGCTGAAACGAGGACATTCGTGTCAAGCACGACTCTCAATGAACGACCCTCACGCGACGGACATCCTTGATGACGGCATCAATTTCCGGCATGGTCATCCGGTCCGTTCCCGCCGTTTTCGCTGAAGCCTGTGCCACATCCAACGCCACCTGTGCCCGTGCCCGGCGGATCGCCGACAATTCCCGATCAAACGACTCGGGATGCACAAGGGAGACAAGGGCATAAGGTTGACCGCCTGCCGTCAACACGACCTCTTCCTCCCGCTCCAAACTTGCCCGAACGGAACCCGTATTCCCTCGAAACTCGCGTACAGTCATAAACTTCATCGCTAACGCCCTCCTCTGTGTACCTATTACGGTACCACATTCGAGTCACAAATCAAACTTCAATAAAGGTTACCGGAGGGCGCATGTGACTTCAGTAGGGCTTATTCACAGGCCCACAGTAAAACGGGAAAGATTTACCACGGAGACACGGAGACACAGAGAGGAAGCAGAAAGAGAAGAAAATGTTTAGCGATTTTTCCAAATGGCGAGTACACCATTTGAAAAAATCGCTAAACACCTCTCCGGGAGTAATTCCAGGAGAAAGAGGAGATGGGACAACAAACAATACCTCTCCTCCTTCTGGCTGTTTCCTCCTCCACGAAACCGTGGCGTTTATTTTGGCCACGGTATTCCCGTGGACGAAATAAACGCCACATTGTATTTTCTGTCTCTGAGTCTCCGTGTCTCCGTGGTAAATCTTTTATCTTCGCCTTCATTTGAGGCACTGAAAACCCCTACTGAGCTCATATGCGCCCGTTACCGGACACGGTAACAGGATTCAGGCGCTTGGCTTCTCATAAAAAGTGATGCCCATGCGCTGGATATGTTCAAGGAGATCGGCATCGCTGATATCGCGGAAGAGCGACACATCGAAAGAATAAGGCAGGTGCAGTTCATCAAGTGCGTCCATGATGTCACCGAGGATATTCAGTGTCAGGGCTTCCCCGCCCTGGAGGGTCAGATCAATATCCGAGCCATTCTTGAAATTCCCTTTGGCTCGAGAACCATACAGAACGGCTTTTTCAACTTGCGGGAACGTGGAAAAAACATCACAGATTAATTGGATGATGTTGTCTTTCAGGCCGTATTTCACGCCATTTCTTCCTGTTTGATTTCCCCTAACTTGACTTCCAGTGCCTTGAATTCCTCGAAATAGATATTTAGAATGGCTGAAATAATCTGATCCGCTGTGGCTTCGTCATAGGTATGCGAGGTCAAATTGCGGCTTTGAATCATGTCCATCCAAGCTTCCCCGTTTTCAATCAAGCCGGCCTTGAAAGCCTCACGCGTCGTATCTTTTGACCCATACAGATTGCGGACCTCACGGCTCTCAAAAAAATCTTTCAAGGTATTCCATGCCAGTTCATGCGTATATTCGAAGGCCTGTATCAGCCCCTGCCCTTCGAGCTTAGACAAGGGACGTTGTTTCGCCAGTTCAACCGCTTCTTTCAATTGTAAAAAAGCTTTGGCGAAATGATTGAGCCGCTGAATCCAACGGGTATCCAACTTAGTCATGAAACTCTCCTCAGACGTTTACTGATTAAACCCTAACCCAGCATAGCCGGAACCAATATTTTTGACAGAATGCACAAAATTTACAAAATAAACCCGTCGAGTACTCACCATTTTGATCATTCTGTTCATTCTGTCAAAAATTCTTTTCCGCTCCGAATCCTGACCGAAACGCGATTGATTAATGCCCTAAGGGACTACCCTATTCCTGCTTCAATCGCAAGCGAGGCGTGATCAGGATGCGCCGAGACTGGATATTTTTCTCTTCCGTGACTTCCCTCAGCAACGCAACGCCTGCCCGGCCAACCTCGGAAAGGGGCGACTCAATGACATCCAAACGCTGGTCAACGGCGGAAAAGTCTTCAATTTCGTATGCCACAAATGTCATGGCTTGCATGGCCTTATTTCCCGAATGCCGGGAGACAAATATCGCCATCCTCCCGAATTTCGGCTCGGCGAGGAAGATCGCAGTGGGCGGCGGGGTCAGGTGCTGCAAATGCTCAAACATTGCAGTGATGTCCATATCCTCGGGTCGACTTAAGGTGGTCTCGATCAGTTTGGGATCGGCCTCCAAGCCCATGTCTTTTATGGCCCGCTCAAAACCGGCCAACACGCCGCGCTGGTATTCAAAATGCATACTCCCCCCCATGAAGCCGATACGTTTATGACCAGCCGCCACCAGATGCTGTACCGCCATCCGCCCCACCGCCTGGTCATCCACCACCACGCTATTGACGGGCTCCGTGCACTGGTGGTCACCCAGGACAACAAAAGGGCGTCCCAGGGATTTCACAATGCGCACGATCTCATCATCCACCCGCCCCACCAGCAACCAGCCATCGACTTCACCCGAATGCGCCAAGGCCGTCAGCTTCTGGCGCCGTGACTCATGATCACAACGCAGAAAGGTCAACATTCCCCCTTTACCGGAAATATTGTATTCAGCTCCTTTCAGCATCGCCAGATAGGGAGCGGCAATCTCAGGCCCACGTACGTCTTCCACGATGACAAAGACGATACGATCCAACCCGCGCGCCTCCCCATCGCCAAACCGGCGCTGGGCCAGCTTACGCGCCGCATGGTTGGGCACATAACCAAATTTACTGGCGACTTCCATGACCTTTTGCCGGGTTCGGGCGGAAACCCGCGGATGATTGTTGAGCGCTAGGGAGACCGTAGCCAAGGACACTCCCGCCTTTTTTGCAATTTCGCTCTGTTTTACCATATTTAACCCAGCCTTTTGGTTGAAGATTTATGCCCGATGCAATGTTGCAACAATGCAATGTAAGCATAATGCAACGCCTGTTGCAATGCGTTTTCCGGGACGTATCTTCGGTTGAGCCGTCGTCTTATCCGCGGGTTACCGGATCAGGTACACGCTACCGGTGGTGAGGATATCAATTCCCATCTGGATCTCTTGCGCATCGGCCACACCATTTTGATTGGAATCACTGTTCAGGGAAGTCGGATACACGGCACCGATGTAAATATCATCCAAACAGGCCGCATTCGTCTCATCATTCAGCAGCAACACCGAGGCATAATGGGTGAGCGTCGTATTGATGAAGGGCAGTTTCTGCCGCACCAGGACCCCGTTCAGGAACACCGCGCATTCCTTGGTGGCATAGTTGTTGTTCACACTGATGCGGGTCCACTGCCCGTTCACCAACGGTGCCACCGGCTGCTTCCAGACATTAGACCTGCATTCCTCCCAGCTCTCACTGACCCGGTTGTATAGATTCAAGTAACCATTACTCGATACCACCATCATGAACGCCGCGCCCGATTCGACGCTCCGGGGATCATCAAGGAGGTCGTAGCAGAGAATACCCCTGAAGTCGGTCCACACTTGCGTCGCAGCGCCCGCATCCACCCGGTTGGATAAGACCATGCCAAAGCCGATATCGACCCCGTTCGAAACACTATTGGCCCGGTTCGTCTCCACCACCACCCGGCTGTCGGAAGCCCCCCAGCCGCGGAAGCCCAGCGCCGACAGCGGCGTCCCCACCTGATAGGTATCGAAGTTATCCTGAAAGGTCAGCGTCGAACGCGCCTGCTGACCCCACCGCTCATCCACCGTGAAGGACCCCGACATCACAAGGCCGTCGGCCTGTAACGAGCCGTTCGTAATGACAAGCGACCCGCCCGCCGCGATGGTCAGATGCGTCGCCACCAACGCCCCGGCCACGGTCAGGTGTGCGGCATTGGACACGCTCAGGGTGCCGCAGGTCAGCCCGCGGGTATTCACCACGGCCCCCGCGCCAATGCTGAGCGCACCATTGATCGTGAACGCCCCGCCGGTCAGGCTCGCCAGACTTTGCACGAGGCTCACGCTTTCGTTGTAGGTTCCCGCCGCCACATTCACCGTATAGCGGGGCAGGGCCGCCTCCACGGCCGATTGGATCGTGGTGTAGGTCTGGCTGGAACCGACTTGGAGCGTAAAGGCCAGATAGCCGTAGGTGCCGATTTCACTGGCATCCGTAAGGCCGTCCGTATTCCAGTCGTTCGACAGGGTTGCCGAATTCGTCCGGCTGATCCCGAAGTCGTCCAGATACGAACTCGTCATACTGCCCCCCTCAACTTGGAAGGATGAACAGGCGGTGACATTGCTGACGAATGGCAAGCGTTCCTTGAGCAACAGGCCGTTCAAAAACACCGCGCACTGCTGATTGACGTAGTTCTGAAAGACGGTGACCCGTACCCACTGCCCATCGGCCACCGCCGTCACGGGCGCCCCCCACGTGGTGTTGCTGAGGGTCAGCCAGCCGTTCGTGCGGTCATACGCCAGCAGATACCCCGTACTGTCCAGTTTGACTTGCGCCACGGCATTACTGTTAACACTTGGGGTACTCAAGTCGAAAAACGGCTCCATACGCAGATAACAGTCGGTCCACACATTCGTCTGGGCGGCCACGACGATGGCATTTGACAGCATCGTCGTCGCCGGAATTTCCGCCGCCGCCACCCCGTTGGTGAACACATTGGTTTGCACGACCACCAACGCACTGGACGCATCCCAGCCGACATTGGTCAGCGAGGATACCTGTGTCCCATGAGCGTATTCAAACCCATTGCTGAACGGGATTGTCTGGGGCACCGGGGCGGCCATGCTGGACGTCACCCCGCACAACCCCACAACAACCCATCCCGTAAAGCCCCTAATCTTTTGTATCAAGTCCATTGTGTTGTCCTCCGCATTCAGTCCGCCAACCGACACCCCGTTCAGCCGTTGCTACTGAATGATCAGACTGGTTCCGAGCGTTCGTAATCTTGTGGAAACCACCACCCCGTTTCCGCTCGCCGTGCTGATGCTGACAATATAGTTCGTGTTGTTGATCGTCGCCATATACCGGCTGCCGGAGGAAAACTGGCCCGAGATCGTTCCCGCGCTGGTATTACTGATGATCATGAACGGCGTATCGAGCACCGGCGGAGACCCCAGATTGAGATTCAATGTGCAGCCATTGAGGTTCACGTTGGTCGCCACGAGATAACCGAACCCGCTCGAGGAACTGACGTCAACGCTCAAGGTCGAATTCGACACAAACGACAGCGCCCCATTGATCGTGCTGACGCCATTGGACACCAGCAGCGTCCCGTTGGTCCCGATGGTCACGTTGCCGCCGCGGTAGAGCGACCCGTTCAACAGTTCCAGCCTCGCATAGTTCGTTGCCCCCAGGCCTGCCGCGAACGTGTAATCCTGACCCGTCGTCGCATTGGTCGCGGCGTTCAAGCGAAAGGCATTTGTCCCGGTGAACAACATCCTTGCCAGTGACGTGCCGCTCCAGTTGGTCTTCACATTCACACCCGTCACATTGCGGAACGCGATCGTGCCGCCGTTGATGGCAACGGAACTGCTACCACTGGCCGCCGAAATCACGGGCGTATTCGTGGTAAACTGGTAGATTCCTCCGGAGTTGCTGATGACGTTGTTGTTGACCGTGCCGCCGAAAGTCAGGCTCGTGGCTTCCACGAGGCCACCGTTGATTACAGTCAGGTAACTGTCAACCGCGTTAGCGGCAGTCGATATTGCTCCGAGATTGACTGCCATGCCGCCATCGATCACCATCCCGTTACCGGTGCTGGCGCCGATCACCAGATTGCTGCCTGTGCCGAATAATTTGCCGCCACTGGCGATCACCAGACGATTGCTTTCCGCCACGCCTGATTGACCGCCGGCACCATGACCAATACTGATGGCACCCACATTCGTGAGCACACTGCCGGTATCCACCCAAACAAGACTACTTCGCACACTGGCACTCCCTGCCCCGCTTGAGGCTTTCCCAATCGTCAGGCTACCCGCACCAAGATCCCACAGCGAGTTGGCCGTCATCGTGACGCTGTTGCTCGTGCCGGAGTTAGCGTTCGCAAGCATCAAACCTACATATCCGCTTTTGGAAAACACTTTGGCCCCGTTAGTAAACACAGCGGTGTTGTTCACTACAGGTAACCCACTATACCCAACGGTAAATTGATTCACATTGGTCACAATCCCTCCGTCAATGCGCAACGAGTTGGATGAGCCGAAAAAGCCAAAAAATAAATTAGAGCCTCCAAGATCCCACCGTGAAAGCGCCGTCGGGCTACCGACAACCAGGCATTGGTTCAAAGAGCCGCCGATCACCGCGTCACCACCACCACTGAAGAGTTGGCCGCCGTTGGTAACGCTCAGGTAACTGCCTGCTGAACCGTTATTACCAATCGCAACTGCTCCGAGATTGGTCGCCACAGCACCTCCGGTCACGCCTCCGCCATCGATCACCATCCCATTACCGGCGGAATAACCATTTACGGTCACGCTACTTCCCGTACCGAATAATTTACCACCACTAGCGACCACCAGTCGGCTACCGGTCACAGTACCCCAACCACCAACCCCTGGGGTGCCGCTATTGCCGCTAATGTTGATGGCACCCATATTCGTGATGACGCCACCTGCATCCACCCATACAAGGCTATTACTCGCCAAGGTGCTCCCCGATCCACTCCAGGCGTAGCCAATCGTCAAACTGCCCGAACCAAGATTCCACAGAGAGTTGTCTGTTACTGTAATGGTATTGCTCGTGCCGGCGTTGCCATTAGCATTCTGCGAACTCACAACACCACTCTTCGAGAACAATCTGGCTCCAGTGGTAAGCACGGCGTTATTGTTGATCTGGGCTACACCATTATAGCCAACTGCAAATTGATTCACATTGGTCAAGGTCACGCCAGCCATGAGCAGTGAAGCAGTTGATACAGTCAAACCAACGTATGAATTCTTGCCACCCAGATCCCATATCCCGCCCGTGCCGGTGACCAGAGCCTGCATGCTGGCCGTGCTAATGGAAACGTCGTTGGTCGAGAACAGTTTGCCGCCATTGTTCAAATAGACCACGCCGTTGGTGCCGGTCCATGTTAGGGTGTTGACATTGGTCAGAACACCATTGTTGTCAATCTGCAGCCGGCCGCCATTATTCAGGGTCACGGTGGATGCGCCGAGCGTCGCGTTAGTCAGGATCAGCCACGCCTGTCCAGCGGCATTGGCATTACTAAGCGATAGCGCGTTCAGGGGGTAGGTAAGAGTGGAGTCGAGAATGCAGGTGTAGGTGTTTGCAATGTTTGACGTCAGGTAGGCCGTCTCACCCGCAGCACCGCTGCCGGGGTAGTTACCCACTGATTGGTTCCAGAGGAGGCCATTGGTCCAGTAGCCGCTGCTGTTGTTGGCGGTGTTAGTCCATGTGGCGGTAGCCGCCTGAGCCGATCCCGCAAATGCCGCCAGAAACCCGGCCAGCACCAACACTGGGACTACTCTCCTCATCCGCAAGCCCCTCACAAACTCAACCCTCATTTGCGTATTCATCTTTAACTCCCCTTCTGTTTACCGACTCGCCCGCTTATCACGATTTCAGCTTAACGAACGGTAATATTGGACACTATTTCTCAGGCACAGTCAACAATAAACTAAACATCTTTCGCAATGCGCGTTGCTTGTCTTCGGGTTGCACAAATCCAGAAACTCCATTTTGACAATAAAGAGAGCATAACTCTTTTCCCTCGGCCTGCCGTGAGCGATGTCGAACGACGGACGATTCTACGCTCTGGCCGTCAATCAGCCGCCGACATGTCCGCCGGAGTACCGTAGGCGGAGGACGACGGCTGCCACCTGTGGCCGCTCTGATTTGTCCCCCCTTGTTTCGTCCATGAGTACCGCCACGTGGATCAGTTTTGAGGTGCCAAATTGGCACCTCAAAGTTGCAAGCTCGTTCATATCGAGCAAAAACATGAAATCTTCAGGGATACGATCGACATTCCGCGTGACTGCCCGCTTCAGGATGCTGGTGCGAACTTCGTATAAATCAGCCAAAGATTCACTGTTCGCTTCGCTAACTTTCTATATACCCGCACATTTAGAATCAAGGTTTGATCACTTCACCCAGTTCACCACCCGGCAAAACACGGCGGATTTCCACGCTCCCTGCCGCTTTTTTCTCAAGTCGCGGGCCGGCAAAGAGGAAGGCGGGCCGGATCAGGCCGCCCAAACCGATCTCATTGGCCTTGGAATTGCGAACCACTTCAATCGCCAGGAGGTTGTCGCCCTCCTGTTTTACATCCTCCGTCAGATCGAACACCGAGGGCTTGCTGAAGGCCCGGCCGGAGGTCCCCACAAATTTGCCATTGAGCCACACCCGGGCTTCATCCTCCACCCCCCCGACAAACAGTCCGATCGGCTGGCTCTTCGCGTCAACCGGGAGGGCGAAATGAACCCGGTACCAGACGGCGCCAGCGCGGAGCCCCGACAACCCCTGGGCATCCCAGGTCGAGGAATAGGTCTTGGTCCGGATACAACCGGAATCATTGACGGAAGGCTCGAAGTAATTCATCCGGTGCCCCACCTCGTTCGGATCGAACATCGTGGGGAGGGCGTCCGGCAGTTTATAGATCATCCGGTACGGAGTGCTCGCGTATTTCAATCCCTGCTCCACAAAATTCAAAATAAAGCGCTTGAGATATTCGGGCACCTCATTAGCCACCAGTTCGGTATTGACCTGGTAAGTCTTAGCCCAGTGCGCGCCCATGGCCTCGTAGGCGGTTTTGGCCGCCGTCAGATCGAAGTCCAACGTCGTCTGGTAGTAGGCCTGGTAAAGCCGGAGTGCTTCCACGCCATACCCCACATACTCAATGCGGGTCTTGTCCTCCGGCGTACGGGCAATCTTGAGGGCTTCAGCCAGATCCTTCTGACTGGTCTTGACCCACTCCTCGTTGAAAATCAGCGGGAAGGCACTGAAGGAACCGGCTTCCTGCCCGGCGGCGTGCTGCGTCTCGATCAGCCGCAGGAAATAGCGTTCCATGGCCGGCGCACCGCTTCCAAATGATTTTTCACAATAGGTATGCAGCACCTGCTTCCAGTCGCGGGAGGTATCCCACGCCAGCTTCATGAAGATATAGTCGGATGCGCCGTTAATGGACCAGGCCTTGGTGGCTTCGACCGTGAGTCCAACCACGCCATTGGCTTTGTAGAAGGGCAGTTCTTCACCCCAGATCCGCACCTTGCTATAGGGCAGCATGTTCTCGGCCAAATTCCAATTATACCCGCGGTAGATCAGGACATTGCCCTGTTCACGCGCGAGCTTGCCCCACTGCTCCACGACATCCCGGTAATACCGCTGGGTCTTGGAGTTCGGATCCAACACCCCGTGGAACCGGGAGTAATTGATGGGGGCAAAAATCGCCACCATCTTGGAATCGGGTTTGTAGCGGGCCGGGTAATCCGCATGCGTGGAGTAGGAATAAAAGCCCACATAGGCATTGGGATACTCCTTGTGCACCTCGGCCAGGATCCGGTTGCCCATCAGCACCAGCTCATCAGTCCGATCCAGCTCACCCACCACCGGATCCACACGCCCCGCCCCCGCCGCCACCGACTCGGCCGACAGGGAATAATCAAGCCCGTCAGCAGGTCCGATCCCAAAGGCGCCCACGGAATCCCGGGTCCATTTACCCGCTGCAATGTTTTTACGATAGGCGTCCTTGATATCCTGGACGAACAGTTCAATCACCCGGGGATGAGTGGATTCCAATTGGGGCCCCCGGCGCTGAAGGGTTCCGTCCGAAGCCCGCACCAGCGCCAGCATGGTCGGATCCTTTTCGATCTCCACTTTATGCTTTTTAATGAACGCATCCCACACATGGCCGGCCGCGCCAGCCGCAGGATGGGACCAGGCCCCCCCCTTCTGCCGTTGCAGCCATTGACTGAAATTCGCCTTTTCCAGAGGAAGGCGTGGCTGCGGATAGCCACGGTACCAGAGCCGGCGCATCGAGAAATCGGGAGCGGACGACTCATCCATAGCGGGAACGCTCACCGTGCTCTGACGGGGAATGATCTCGCCCATGGCGCCCGGCATCACCCAGTCGCAACCGAGTTTCTCAAGGAGGCTGTACACGCCCAGGAGCACGGCGTCATCGCTTTCGCCACCGATCAGCACCTGATTCTTCGTGACCTGGATACGGTACCCTTCCAGGGACTCACAGGTCTTCCGGGGAACGCAACCCAGTGTCTTCGCCCGATCGCCCAACACCAGGGCGGGACCACGTATCACCTCACTGGCATTGGTCACAACCTCCAGGGTGGCACCGGCCATCTTTTCAAGATGGTAGTTCAGTTCCTGGACCGCCATGGCATTCATTGACCCGGCGTAGATCCGGGCCAGAGGCTTCCCCTCTTTGACGAGCACCACCTGTGCCTGCGTCACCTGGCATAGGGAAAGCAAGCCCCCCGTAGCCACTGCCAACAAAAACCCAAACCATGGTTTCAACTTCATCACTCGACTCCTTCTTATTTTGTTTATTTTGTTCATTCTGTCGAAATCACGTATCCCCCAGTCTCAGTGCAAATCGTCCACACGAAACGGCAGGGCCGGAAGCCCATCTTTGTTAAACAGATTCGCCCAGGGATGACTGCTGGCCCAGGCATAACGCACCGCCATCGGCTTGGGGATCTTGTCGCTTGAGACCACAACCGTATCTCCATCAATAACGGCATCAGCCCACACAAACGCCCGGCCGGCGGCGTTCGAACTGGCCCCCTCGCCGGACAAGGCGAACCCCTGTAGCTTCTGGCCGTTCTTAAAGGCCAGACCCTTGCCGATATGGGAATAGCGGATGATCACCTTGTTCCCTTTAATCTTATGGGACTTGTAAATCGGCCCATAGATTTCGCCGCCCCGCCCGTAAACCGCACCCAGCGCGACCCGCGCGGCCCTGACGCCATAGCCCGACTTATTGGACGGATGGCTGCTTCCGCCCATATCACTGCTCGTGACCATGAACGTGTTAGAATAGTTCATGATACGCAGGTATTGCTCACGGGTTTGACCATCGTTGGGAACCACAGCGGGAAGTTCCTGGAACGTGTCGCTCTTGCAGGTCACCAGATCATTCGTATCCCACGCGCATCCCCCGCCGCTCGGTTTCTCAAAATAGATAAAGGGATAGTCACCCTGTCCCCACACTTTACGCCAACTCCGGATCAAGGCGCCCATCAGGGTGTATTGATCAACCCCGACAACGGCCGTTCCACTTTCGCCCTGATCCCACAAGATGCCGCGGATGGCAAACGTCTCAAACTGAGGGATACGAATCGCATGTTCATAAACCCGGCCAATCGTTTCCTGCCAATAGGCCCCCTTGCACTCGCCTGCTTTCAGCGGCATGATCCTTCGCGGCTCTTCTTTTGTCCCAGCCAACTTGGCCGCCGCAGCGGCTTTCGCCCAGGCATTCGACGCCTCCTGGAACTTGATCACGGCTTCGTCGTAGTTCGTCGCCGCATAGTGGGCCTGCAAGGGCTGGTCGGCATTATCAAACTTCTTGCTTGCGGCATATTGCGCAATCTGCACCTGACAGGCCGCATCATTCGAAAGGGCTTCCGCCGTAATAAAGAGGCCGGATGGCGTCCCTTCGCACGCCGACGAGATCAAGCCGACCGGGACATTGAGTTCTTTCTGTAACTGCAACCCGAAGCTGAAGGCCATGGCGGAAAAGCGCCCGAGATTGGCCGGCGTGGCTTCCTCCCAGTTGCTGAGGTAGCCGCCCTTCAGCCGGATTTGCGGATAGGGACCCGCCGCCATATTCTTCGCCAGAATCGCATCATTGAACGGCTGGTTGGTAAAACAAGAGATCGGCAGCGCCATATTGGACTGCCCTGACCCCAACCAGACTTCGCCTACGAGCACGTTCGTGCATATAAGATTTGAGATTCTAGATTCAAGATTGCCGGTAACCTTGAGTTCGCAAGGCTCGGCACTGGCCGTCATGGGATCCAGCTTGACTCGCCATTTACCCTGGGCATCCGCCATTGTATCTTTTTTCTGTCCAAAAAACTCAACGGTTACCCTCTCATTCGGCGCCGCCGTCCCCCAAATGGGAACCGCCATCCCGCGTTGCAGCACCATATGACTGCTGAACACCTTGGGCAGCGCAACCGCACCGCACTCTTGAATCCCCGCCACTCCCGCCCCCACTGCCAACAAAACCATAAGCCATTTTTTAATTTTCATCACTCGACTCCTTTTCATAAAATCATTTGATCCCCTGCCCATGCGGCGCCGACAGAGCGACGCCCTCCATTGAAATCCCCTCCACTATCACGACAATGTCTTTTGGAGGGCGTCGCTCTGTCGACGCCGCGTCCTTAGAGGTGCTGACTCCATTTTACGGCTTGGTCTCCTTTGCGAAAATCAACACATCGGCGTACTCAATCGGCAGAACCACGGCGACGGCCCCACCCTCATGGCGCAAGGGCAGTTCCCCACAGCGGCTCGACCAGGCTTTGACAATGCCCTTGCCATCCGTAAGCGTGACTTTCAAGTTCAAGATCCGGGTCCCGTCTTTCTCATTGAGTCCGCGCAGGTTAACCAAGGGAACCGCCACCCCGTTGGTGCTCACCAACGGATCCGCCACAATCCCCGGAACATTCACGGTGACCGGACGGGTGATCCTGGCCAGTTCAAGCGCAGGCTGGCTCACGAGGTCCGCATGTTCACGGTTGAATGACGAGGCCCAACCGGTGTCACCACAGAGCTCCACGGTGCTTTTCCACCAAAGCGACCCTTCCCGCTCCTTGAACCGGACCACCCAGCCTTTGCCGAGCCGGGTCTTGCCCGGCTCAGGGGCGAACACGCTCAGCGGTTCGTTATATTCATCCTTCGTAGCCGCCTCCGGCCCGAGCGCCAGAACCCCGCCCGCTTCAACCCATTTCTTCAGATCTTCAGCCGCTTTCCTGACTAGAATTGTATCCACCGCATAGGCCGCCTTGTAATTATTAACGAACCGGTTCAAGTCCCGGCCGGCAATAATGTCCACCGGGATTTGATTCTGCTGCAGCATGCAGTAGAGGTGCTGCCGCTCAAACTCGTCATCCTGAGTCTTGGCTGTCTCAAGCCAGAAAAAATTCTCCACGCTATAGATCAGGCAGACCTGGGGATCGACCGGCATCCCTGCCCAGAGATACGGCTCGATTTTGGCTCCGCCAACCATGCGGGCGGTATCCGCGACGCCGCGGGCGATCGGCGCGGAATCGGCCCAGAGATCACAGGTGGCGGCGGTGGTCGGCCCGTAGTTGAAGTAGGAGAAGGTCTTGCAGCCCTGACTCAACAGCAAATTGACGCGCATGGGAATGTCACGAGACAGCCCCACTCCTTTGGGATCCCAACCCAGACAGACCGTATAAAACCCAACGCTCTTAGGTCCGATTCCCTGATACCGGGCACCCCCTCGCAAGAGATCGGCAAAATACGCAACCTTCTGGTACATCCCATTACCCCAGCTTGTGAGCCGGCCAAACATCCAGTCTTCAGTCCAGTGCAGAGAAACCGCATTGAGGCGCCCATCCTCGAACCAATCAATACTACCGGGGCCACCCAGGGCGCCACCAATCAGACCCGACTGATGATCGGAATAATTGATGGACACCGGCACATTCGCCAGGTTCTCCTGAATCACCTTATTGATACTGGCAAAATACTGGCTACTTGCCAGAAAGGTATAACGGCAGGACCAATACCAAAGCCGCCTCTGCACTGCTGGCGCATCCCCAGCGACAGGTTGATCGCGCCGGATATGCCGGATTTCATCGAAGCTCTTCACCCCAAACCATTCGGGTGTCGCACCCTGTTCCTTTAAATAATCACGAAAACCCTGTTCGCCCGTCTGAGCCCACATGCGACTGAACCCGGTTTGCCAGCTGGGCTCATCTTCCATCTTTACAAAAGCCAGGCGGGCACATTCTTCAGGGGTATACTTCAATGTCTTCCCCCATTCCGGTGTGCCCCCCGTTGTGGCAAAAGCCAAATACTGATCCGGGATCCATTTTTTTGACCAGGTGTTCAACCCCAGCCGCCGTGTCGTTTCCAACTCAAAGTTCACGCTATCGGCCACCGTGGAGTCCCCCCCCACTTGACTCGCGCCAAATCTAAGCCATTTCGGCCGCAGGTCCTCCGGCACCGCCACGGCATCCGCCACTTGCCGACGCCGTAAAAACGTCTCAGGCAGGGTTTCAATCAGATCCGGGGTTTCCAAGATACTGGGCGGCAGGGTGAAGGCAACCTGCGCCCCCGTCGTGCTTTCGATCGTCATCGACCGAGCGATGTACTTTTCTTCCGGCCAGGAGGCGACCTGCACCGCCACCTTGCAACGTGTAATCGGGTCGGCGCCTTTGAGCGTGATCCCGATGTCACCGCACATGGGACTGGAGGGCAGCCGCCGCCAGGGCGACCAGACGCCGGGCGGAATATAAAGCCCGCCATTGGAAAGCATACCGGGCATCGCATTGCGGCCCCAGGAGAAATGCATGTCGGGTAAGTCCCTGTTCGAATGGGCCGAGACCGATGCCACTGAGGATATCGCCGGCTCGAGCAGGCGATACCGCATGTAGCGTTCCTCGGCCCGGCCTAACATGACAAAACTCAAAACAAGAAGAGCCGCTACCTGTGTTCGTTGAAATGTTTTCATAGTTGGTCCAATCCTAACCCCCAATTCTTAATCGTAATCTTAATCTTAATCATAATCCTTGTTCTCCAGCCGTCCACCAAGCCGACCAGAATAGATTACGATTAAGATTACGATTACGATTATGATGGGGAAAACTGCTTATATTAGCTGCATTCGTGACTATCCGTCACGGTCCCGTGACTTCAAACACCTGAATCTGTGATTCACCTTTGACGAAGAGATAGTCCTTACCGTCCTTGGCGCCCACCGCCAGGGAAGCCGGGCTAACGGGAAGGCGGCCATCCACATCCTTGTTTCCAAACGCCCCCAGCGACTGGCCTGTCGTGGCATCCAGGGCAAGGACGCCACCCCCAGCGGCCGGAACCCATAGCACCGATTTCATGAGGACCATGGGCGGCTTGGCGGCGACTTCCCACACTTTGGCGCCATCCTTGCGATAGCAGGTGATTTTATCACCCACTTGCCCATAGATACGCTGGTGATCGGCGCTGACGGCTAAAGCGCTGTCGGTGAACTTCGCGCCATCCGAAGGCTTGAAAAACGCCGTAGGTTTATCCAACGCGGCAACATCCAATTTCTCGATGCCGCCCTCCTTTACATAAAAAACACTTTTCCCGGCAGAACAATAAGCTCGTGCCGACGTCGCCCCGCCGTAGCCATTGATGAGGGCGCCGGTGGTAGCGGACAACGCCATCACAGACCGGGCAGGCGGGTTGAATACAACCACTGCGGAAAGATCGGCATAGGCCGCCGTGAACCACCAGTTACCCGGGCCCACAGTCGGATACTGTTTGAGATCGCCGAAAGTGACCAGCCCACTGGTCCACAGCGGCTTGTTGTCCCAGGACAACTTGCATGATCCGCCAACCGTGACGTTCAAGTCCGCGTCCACAACCAACCCGTTGCCATTCAACCCCATCAGGAGGCTGTCTGGTTTCCGGGTTCGATCGAAATGGAGCAGCGTCGGCAACTTACCCCCACCATCATTGCCAACCCAGATACCGCCCGCCGGGTCCACCACGATATCGCCACGACCGGCAGCAAAAGCGAACTGATCCGCGGCCCAGACCCCGCTGTACCCGCCGCCGCGCCCAATCTTCACACCCGTCGGCTTCCCGGTGGCACTGTACTCATTGATCGTGTTCACTAAATCGCCACCCACGCCGCCTATGGCGATATAGATCATCCCTTCGCCGGGTTCAACATCAAGGGCCACGGCACCGGCAAACCCATCGATCAGCGGCCCCTTCCCGGGATTCCCTTCGGCATCGACCTCAAAGACGGATTCGCCGGTCAACAGCAGGAGGTTTCCGTTTTTGGCCTTCGCAATATCCACCGGGGCCAGCGCCATCAGCCGGCTGCTGAACGGATGCTCTTTCCCGGTAGCCTTATCCACCCGCAGCAATTCATCACGTCCCGTATCCACCACATAGAGGAAGGAACCGGAAACGATTAAACTTCTTGGACCGACCAAACGGGGAAACCCGGTCATTGTCGAATCCGCGCCCGGCCCCCAACTCACATTTCCAAACCCCCAAGCGGCATCCATCGTGCCACCCGCCATCGTGAACCGTCTCAGCAGGTTGGCCTTGGTGACATAAACATACTCACCGTCAATGGCCGTGGCGATATCGCCATATCCGCCACAGTTGGACTGCCAGATAATCCGGCCGTCGGGCGCCAGTTTCATGAGCATGTTCCAGGGGGCATTCACCCCGCCGTTAAGATAAAGATTTCCATCTTTGTCCACACTCAGTCGCGAACCAACCGTCTGAAAGGGTTGCCCCTTGACATTCGTCTGCCCGAGCGTCTTGACATAACTGACGGCCAAGCCCCCCACCGCCGCAGACTGCGCCATCAGAACCATCGCCGCCACGCCACCCAGCCATTTCATCGTTTTTTGCTTCATAGAATCCTCAGTTTTCTTTTAACAAACAGTTCTTTTCTTCTTCGCGGTCATCGCGAACTTCTGTTCAAATTTTTCCGATCCCCATCATGTGCCTTTTTCTATCGCGAACATTTCCTTCAGCCATTTCGCAATGTTATTGAACGTGAACCCGGCCAGATGGAGCCCTTCAAACCAGGTGGCCTGATAGTTGCCTTCCATGCCCAGTAACCGGTAGATGCGCGCTATTTCCGCACGGCCCTCATCATTTTCCGCACGCCATTTGCTGAAGGCGGCCTGCCGCTCCTCTTCCGTATGTGGCAACATGTTGGCGAGGGCATAACAAGGATCATCCTTGCCATCCATCAACCACAGCACCCGGGGCGCCGCCAGACAGTGGATGGTCCCCAACGCCAGCGGGTATTCCGATGCGGGATTCACCTCCACAGCCCCCTCAACCGCTCTTCTGTAAAAATATTGATCAGAAAGTCGTGGCGGGGTTGTGAGCGAACTGCTGACAATGCCGCCCGCGACCCGGGGGTCGGCCCCCATCATGAACGTGGTCACCAAGCCTCCACCGGAACTCCCCATGCTGACAATCCGCGTCACATCCACATCCGGACGCTGAACCAGGAAATCAACGGCGCGCATATGATCCCACATGTCCATGGCCTTGAGGTTGTAACCCGCGGCCCAGGCGCGTTCCCAGCGCTGACCATGGTTCGCCTCCGACCATTCCCCCCAGCCACGCCGGTCGGGAATCAACACGACACAACCCAATTTATGAGCGAACTGGTAAGGCGAAGGCCACTGGTCAAACAAAGTCGGGTTTTGCTCCTCCCCTGTCTCATCGGGCACGAATGACGACTTGCCAGCTCCACTTCCGTGGGGAAACAGGATCGCCGGCATTTTGGTCCCCACCGGAATCCGTCTCGGCCGGACTAGATAGGCGGGAATCCAGAGATCATGTTCGGTCTTGATCAGAACCTTTTCACGAATGCAAAAGGGACCGGTCTGCCGCTCGACCACGCGCGATGCCAGCGGCACCGGAGCCGTCACCGCATCCTCCATCCATTTCCGCAACCTCCCTCGCGCCGCTTCCCGCCACGGTTCAAACGCCGCCGCCGTCGTGCCAGGAAAAGCGCCTTTCTCAGCATGCCAGCGCTCATCAAGATAAGTGGAACACTGTTTGACCTGGAAGGAGTAACACGGTTCGATAGCCGCATCAGGCTCGACGCGAAGCGTGACCAGCGGCTGGCCTGCGCGGGAAAGACGGACCTCCACGACCTCCCGGCCTTCCAGTCCGATCGGGCCTTCCAGAACCATCACAACAGGCTCATAGGCGGCCAATGACCGGGGCGGTTGAAGCACCCGCCAGCCGGAACAGCCCGTGACCTCCACATGAAGGGACGCGAACGGCTGAAGCGGAAACAAGTTGACCGTGGCTTGCGCCTTCGTGCCGGACGGGTCCGCACGGAACTGTGAAAAACTATTGGACGCGGCGCAGCGGTTGGCCGAGGTAAAGGGGACTTTATCAAGATGCGATAACACCATCAGGCCGTTCACCCGCTCCTCCGGCAAGGCCCAACTCCCCAAGATGGGAAGCAACGAGGCGGGATCCCAGCCCGGTTCCCGAGCCGCCCCAAGCTGATGTTCCAATTCGATTGGCGCCGCATCGGCCCATTTCTTCCACCCGTCCGGCCCCTCCGTCAGGGCGAGGAACATATTACCCCGCCAAGATTGGCGCGGAGGGATTGTGAGCGTGACGCCACGCAATTCCACACACCCCTCGGTCGAGTCCTTGGCAAAATAGTCAGCCCGCGAATAAGAGGCCATACCCATCAACCATTCGGTGCCTGCCCCGAGCAAAACCGCGAGGGAGCCGTCGTGGCTCGCACTGATCAGGCGCATGGATTTGCCCGCTACCGCCCGGTGCCCGGCCCAGGGGACGTCTTCCCACAAGTACGGTCTTTTTTCACCACCGAGAGTCACAAAGGTGTCCTGCACCCAGCCGTGGAAATGGCTCTGCAGCCAGGGGGTGACCCGGCGCACCTCATCCGTCAGGTTGGTGATCTCCAGTTCCACCGACACCGTCGCCGTTGCGGCATCGAAGGTAACCGTCTTATCGAGCAGGAGGCCATCGAGGTAAACGGGATTGATCTTGTCGATCCACCCGAGGCGCCGGGCAATGGCATTGGAGGCATTCCAATAATGACGCAGACGAATGGAAAAACCCTGCGCATCGTTACGCAGGAGTTGAGCCAGATGCGGGGTATTGAAGCTGGTGCCAGGATACCGTTCCTCACCCAGCATCATGCGCAGGAGTCCACCGTCCTCAAGCCCCACTTGCTTGACGAGTTCCCCGGCACCGCCATGCCGCCACGAAACAATCCGCCCGCCACGCCGGGGGGATACAATGAATTCATCCTTCTCACCCTTCCAACAAAAATCATCCAGCAGATGCAGTGTATTCATCTCATCAACCCTTTCGAAATAAGATTTACCACCCGCTTCGCTTGAGACACAGAGTCACGGAGAACTCGAAGAGAATGTTGCGGTATTTTTAATTCCGGAGTACCAGAATGAAAAATACCGCAACGGTTTCGTGGAGTAATACAACGAGAAAGATGAGAGGTTAATGCCTCCTCCACCTCTATGAATTCCTTCAAGAAACCGTGGCGCTTATTTTGGTCACGTGTACCCGCGTGAACGAGATAAACGCCACATTTGTATTTCTTGCCCTTCGCCATTTTAGCGCAGGAGGATCTTCGCCTTGTCTCCGTGTCTCCGTGTCTCAAGCGAAGCGGGTGGTTATCTTTATCGTTGCTCAGCATTTGGATCACGTCTGTTATTTCTGCGGCGTTACACGAGCAAGGGTACAGCGGGGATCCAGGAAGAACGGGATCAACATCGCCGGGAAATTGGAAAAAGGCAGCAGCTCAGGCGCCAGTGTGAGGCCCAACTGTTCGGCCATGAACTGACGCCGGAGTTCAATCCGCTGCCACATCTGGGGATAGTGAGTCCGGATCTTTTCCCTTAGCGAAGCGTCCGCCAGCGCGAGGCCATCCTCGGCAAAAGCGCCATGATGGGCCGTTGGGACTGTGCCGAAGAAATCAGCCTGCCAGTACATCCCGCTGCAAACCTGCTGCTTGGATCCGGCGGTCACCAGACTGTGCACCCATTCATCCGTCGCGATCAGATGTCCGGCATTGAGCCCGACCGTGACGCCCGCCTTATCCAGAATCGTGTGGACCGCGGAGTGAAGTTCCCCACCGGTGACCCCGATGCGCATCGCCTCGTACCAGGCGAAAAGCGCGGAAGCATACGGCGTGGCTACCCGCTCCACATAATCCCGGATATCCGGCGCCAGCTCGGCGGCAGACGAGGCCAGCCAGCCGAAACGACAGGTATTGGCGCCCTGATAGGACATGGTCATCATAATGGGGTCACCCGGACGGAGGAGATTGCTGGTGGCGTTGGCCATACCATGCCGGCGTGCCCGCTCACCCGAAGTACACAGGGGATGACAGCCATGGGCCAAACCGTTGTACCCCATCAGGCTAGCCCCCGCAAACTCCGTCATCCCCGGACGGATAGCTGTAATGCCATCCAGCAAGGCCTGGGAATTACAGGTGGCGATCCATTCGAAGTTGGCCAACTGCTCCAACTCACACACCGCACGCAACCCGCGCTCCGCGTCCATGAACATGGCCGTTTCATTGATGACTCGGCCCCCGGACTTGACCGCCGCCCGCAGGGGTGTCGCGATATAATCCGGCAGATCCAGCACCGTTTCAGGATGAGGGAACTCCGCCTCGGAAAAATACTTCCAGCCTGCCGAACCGACCCGCGCGCAGGATGCCAATCCCGCCTCCCGCAGCAAATCAACCAGCGGACGCACCTGATCGCGAGGCTGTCCGAGCAGGCTCAGCGTCTGCCACAACCGCCGCTCGACATCCAGCCGGGCTATGGTGGAATAGCCCATCCCCTCGTTGCCGACAAAGAGAACTGGGCGCCCGGAAGGTAGTACAACAAGGAGGGTCTCCTCAAACCGGGGATCATAATGGGTCAGCCACTCGATATTACTGAAGTGCTCACGGTCACCGTAGACGACTAAGGCATCCAAGCAACGCTCTTCCATCCGTTGCCGCACGAGGGTTAAACGCGAGTTAAAAACTTTCTCCGTCAATTCCGGGCGGGGTTCCTGGGGACAGCCAATTGAGGGAAGCGTAACTTTCTGCAAGACCAACTGTTTCATTGTTTTCTCCGGTATTATTTACAAATTCTTAATTTGCGAGATGGCCACCTAGCGAATCGGCGTCCTTGCCGTCGGGCGTTAACGTCAAATAAGAGAATGCGGGGGCGGGCATACACAGACGCAAAATGGTGTTCTTCTCGTCCAAGATTTCCTGGCCCACCAGTGTCAGGTTGCGGTCGTAATCGAGCAGGTAACGTTTGCAGACTGCTTTTCCAGGCCATGGCCAGTCTTTAATCGTAACCGCAAAGTGGGCCGCGCGCGCCCTGAAATTCGCAAGCAGAATTCCCGCCTTTGGCGTATCCGCCACGCCAGCTAGCAGTGCACAACCAGTCAGCGGATCGTTCGGTGTCGTCCTCACACGATGCGGCGTATCAAGCATGGAACGGAACGCATGGAAAGCATAATAGGTCTTATTAGGCGCACCATACTGATCAAAGAGCCCCCATGTACCATTGTTTGCGGAATAATAAAAGTTGGCCACATCAATGGGGCAGTCCTGCATGAGGATAAGAAAAGCCGCATCAAAGGCGGATCCTTGAGCACTGGCGATTTCTTCGAAAGCGCGCCGAATGCAGGCAGGATCCTTCCTCCGGGAGTTAAAGCGCCACCCCTCCGAAGGAAGGTAGTTCCATTCGTTCAAGTGGCTTTCGGCATGCGCAAACCCGTATTTCGCCAGCAGGTCTTTGACCTTGAACGATTCCTGCACCATCTCCAGCGGATCCAAGTTGTAAATGTGCCAGGAATAAAAATCCAATGGCGCACCCATCTTTTGGCAATGCTTCAAAAAGTTTTCACCAAAGTTTCGCGGGTTGGTTGCCCCGACGGTCGAGGGTCCGCCCACCAGCATTTTGGGGTCATGACCTTTGATCGCCTTGGCCGTCACTTCATAGAGCCGATAGTAATCCTCATCAGACCCCGTCCAGCAATCGGGTTGGTTCCACGGTTCATTCCAAATCTCCCAATAGCGAATCCCATGGTGAAAACCTTTACCCCAACCTTCGTTATAATGCCGGATAATGTTCACACAAATGTCTGCCCATTTTTTAAAATCCTTCGGGGGATGGACAAAATACCGACCCCGGGTATGGTGCTCAATGCTTTCCCCAAGGCGGTAAATGACCTCTGAGCCGGTATCCAAAACGGAACGGACGTAGTCATCCGTGATCGCGAACCGGTAATTATTGGGATCCTGCGGGTCCGCATCAAAAATCGGGAAAATGCTATGCACATCCACCGTCTCAGACACCGCATAAGGACAGTCATGCAATCGCGTCTGAGGAAACCCCAACTTCTTGAACTCGTCAGAAAGATCCAGCCAGCCATTAAACGAGAGCGGCCCCAAGTTGACGCCATTGAGCGCACGAATAAGGCCCGCCTGGTGGCCCAAATCCACTTCCAAATCAATTTGTGGTAATGCCATGATTAATCCTTATATTTTCCCATGATCAAAACATGATTTTAAACATCACTTGACGGTCAGGAACTATATTTATGCAGCAGGCGCATGTCAATCTATATGCGAGTTTATGCAATGCGCTTTACCTAATGATCTATCACATCCACAGCATAGAAAGTATCCATATTTAGAGTTACTTTATGTGTCTCCCTGATCGGAACTCGTCGTCAAGGAACCACGGTGTTCCGGGCAATGCATTTCTGATAATAATACCAACTCTGACGCGGATTGCGCTTCAATGTTTTAAAATCAACCTGAAGCAGCCCGAAACAGTACCGGTAGGCGCTTGTATTCTCAAACGTATCGAACAAGGACCAGTAAAAATAACCCCGCACCTTGATTCCCGCCTGCAGACAACGCACCACTTCCCGCAGATGCTCCCGGATGAAATCGATTCTGGCCGGATCCTCCAAACCCGCACCATGCGGCTTTTCACGGTCCGTGGCATATCCATTTTCCGTGATATAGAGCTCCACATCGCCGTACCGCTGCCTGAGGTAGTTCAGTGAGTCATAGAGGCCGGGTGCGTAAACGGTTTTCAGGGACTCCGACTGGCCCGCAAAGGGTTTGACCACATCCGACTCCAGGAACGCACCGGGCTTATGCCCCACCATGGAGGTGGTGTAATAATTGACCCCCACGAAATCCATCGGCGAAAAGGCCTCCTGAATGCGCGCCTGCAAGTCAGGCGGCAGGATGGCGGCCATGTCCGGGTGTTGCGCCAGTTCTTCAGGATAGGTCCCTTTGAGCATCGGATCCAGCCATGAGTTTGTCACAAGGTGCTGCCGGAGCCGGGCTGCCGTTTGATCCGCCTCGGACAAGGATGCCGGGTAGACGGGGACATAGGCCATGACCGCGCCGATCTTGCCGGGCAAGCCCATGTCGCGATATGCCCGTACCGCCGCAAAGTGCATCAACAGCACATGCATCTGCCAGCGGCGTAATTGCGATTCATCGTCATTGGCGGGATCGAACGGGTTAAAGCCCGACAAAACCGTTGGCTCATTGATGGTGCTCCAACAGGAAACCCTGTCGCCCAATCGTTCAAAGCAGACCCGCGCATAATGCTCGAAATCCGCCACGATCCCCGGATTGTTGAACCCACCCTCCTGCGCCAATGCCCAGGGCAGATCCCAATGATAAAGATCCACTAGCGGCTGAATCCCCTGCGCCAGGAGCGTATCCACCAACCGGTCATAGAAATCCAACCCCGGCTTGTTAACGGCCCCGCGGCCCTGGGGCAATATACGCGACCATGAAAGTGAAAGACGGAAGGAGTTAAGGCCCAGTTCCTTCATTTGGGCGATATCGTCAGGATACCGGTGATAGAAGTCGGCCGCAACAGCCGGGGTGTGTCGCTCGTGGAAAAGCTCAGGCCGGGTGGCCGCCATGTGATCCCAGACACTGGGACCGCGCCCATCCGAGGAAGCGCCCCCTTCGATTTGAAATGCCGAAGTTGCCGCGCCCCACATGAAATCCGGCGGAAAGGGAAAGGTAATCATTAGTTTGTCCTTATTATTTTAGATGCGTTTGCGCATGGCGAGAATACACCGCATATTCCCGCCCAGGATGGCGATCAACACCTGATCGGGCACATCCAGTGACAACAGCCGACCCAACTCCCAATTAAAATCATGGGCCATGGCATCGGTACCAAAAACCACCTGCCTGGAATCCACTATTTTCAAAGTCTTTTCCCAGCAAATGGTTGAGCAGAAACTCCCGCACCACTCCAGATACACATTTGAATATTTCTGAGCCAATTCCTCCGCTTCAAGCCGCCCTTTATCCACACCGCCGGCATGACCAAGAATGAAGGGAACATTGGGATATTCTTTTACCAGGTCTTCAAATTGAGCCGGGGAATCATACCCATCCGCTCCCCAGGTGTGGGAGAGCACCGGCAGATGATGCTGGTTGGCATATGTCCACATCGGGATAAATCGCTGATCCGTGATTGGGACCTTCCAGTAACTGCACAAGGTCTTGAACCCCTTGTAGACCGGACCGGCAAAGTAGGCGTCAAATTTCGGGATCAGTTCATCGGCATAAAACGGGTTGAACACCACATATCCGGAGATCCGGTCCGCCTGGGGACGTAATAATGTTTCCAGCAGGTCATTCCCTTCCACCGGCCCCCCGAACAGGGCTTGCATCCCGGAGACCATCAAGGTGCGGATGCCGATGGCATCCATGACTTTCACTCCTGCCTCAATCTGCTGGCGCTCATCCTGCGCCTCCAGCATGTAGCCGCCGGAAGGCCCGAGGTGCCCATGGGCATCCACCACATCCACGCCCAGAGGTTTGCCTTCCAGAAATCTCGGCCACAAGGTATTGGCGGTCCAACAGGAAGCCGCTTTCACCGGGACCGTGTTCAGTCCAGTCAATCGATCCAAGTTGCCAGAGGCAATCAAATGCCGCTGTTCAGCGGTGATATTGGCGCGTGCCAATGCCCCCATCGCCGCCCCATTGTGGGATTTATAGCCTGTGCCGAAAAGCAGACGCTCCGCCCCGAAATGTTTCACAACCAATTCCACGGCATTGAACGTATGCAGCCATGAGGACTCCATCAGAATGTTCTGACGGCGGCGCATTAAATCAAAAACCGTATTGCAAGAGCCCCAGGTGATTTCAGTCAATACGAGCGGAATATCCGGGAACAGCGCCGTAAATTCGAGAATATCCGCGACGGACGCCTCGTCACGATTCAGGATGATAAACGGGCGCAAACTGCGGATGCGCTGGATGACCGGCTCCAACTGCATCAGCGTCAGGCGCACCATGCCGGCCGTAAAATGCAGGGCCCGGCAGGGCATGGCGTTCAGCTGCTGCTCCATCAACGCCAACCCATCGTGCTCATAGGTTATAAGACTGGAGACGGCGAGAGCCGGAAATATCCGCCCTGCGGCCCCGGGCGTCTTCAGGATACCCTCAATCAAAACCGTATTGCTGGCCAGCACACTGTTCTGGCGCGAATCAAGATTCCAGACCAGGGATCGGCTGATCCCAAGCCGATCCATGGTGTCCAGCCGATCCTGGATGGCAGGGAAGTCAGTCCCCCCTGAAGACGGCTTTCCGAAAGACGCATTTACATCGAATAGAACGGATACATTACTCATTGCTTAACTCCGTTTCAGTGCGGCCACTCAGCGCTCCAACACAATGATGTCCACCGTTGCTAACGTGGGCAGTTTAACCACCACTTCGCCGGCCTCGTTTTTCACCAGGGAAATGCCTTTCGGATAGTAGCAGGACCAGGCGCGCTTTACTGAACCGGCATCGGTCACGCGGATTTCCACATCCTTGAGGTCGCCGTTCACCTGCTGGCCGAGATTGACCACCGTGAGCACCGTCGACTTTTCAGATTTCAAGCGGTTGATCACCACACCCGGCGCACTAACAATCGTATCAGGCTGGACGCCCGCCGCGGTGACCGGGCTCAGGATGATGCCCGCCGCCGTCGCATCCCAGGTCATGGGTTCAATCATCCAGCGACTGGACTGAGCGCCGCTCTTGCCTTGCGGCATGACGGGCATGCCGGGCTGGAGATAGGCCTGACCGGGCAACAGGCCGGCATAAATCGCGCGCCCCTTACCATACGTGTGCTCAATCAGCGCAGGCTTGCCGTTCTTGTAGGAACCCAATACTTTCGCGTCCTTGGATGCCTCAAACTCCTCCCGGCTGCAGAGGGCGTTCACCGTTCCCCCACTGGCCAGGGTCACCTGATCCAGCGGTTTCTGCCAGATCAGTTCCAGACGCGCCCGTAGCGGGCCCTTATAGTGCTGATAGCTAACCTGTCCGCCGCGCCCGAACAATTTATCGAGGGCCTTCGTCGGCGCATCAAATTCGTCGAACCGGGCGGCGCCGGCCGTGGCAAAGACCACCCCGCCCGCCTTCACCCATTTCTCAACCGCCTGGGCCGCCTTGGCCTCCAGATTCTGGCCACAGACATACAACACACGGTACTGCTTGAGCAGGCCCTCACTGCAATCCTCTTCCGTAACCACATCCACCCGGTACCCGGCACGGCGCAGGGCGTACCAGATGGCCTTACGCTCTTCCTGGGACACATTGGTGGCCTCGGACCCGGGCTCGACCGCCCCCTGCCCTTTTCCTTCCGTCTCCCAAAGATCGCTGGACTCGCTCAACAACATGGCAATCCGGGCGGGCTCAACGCGGGCGGGCAACAGATGATCTTCCACCAACCCCGCCATACTGCTAAGGGTGCGAACCGCTTTCAACGTGGGTAGGCCACCACGGTACGCCACATAATTTTCCGTTGCCCAGATATCCGGGTTAATTTGGTAGAAGTCGAGATCCTTCACTCCCTGCCCCCACTCCAGGACCGCGTTCTGGATCAGGCACTCAGGGGTATTGCCGGGCCAATGCGGCATGCAGTAAAATTTCATGGTCGTATCATGGTAGCTGGCCCCCTTGCGCAGGTAAGCCACCTCAAAGTCAGCCACCAGGCGTGACGCCTCAGGTTGGCAGTAGGTATAATCCTCGCTCCACGCCAGGCTCATGGCGTTCTTCTTGAACGCCTCGATGAAGGTCGCCTGGTGCATCCAGAAAAACGGCATCATACTCCCCAGATTGGCCGCAGTATGCACCTCGGGGCCCAACGCCTCACGGAAAGTCTTGGTCTTTTCGGCAAAGGTCCGAATGCCCAACTCCACCTGGAATCTTTGACTGTACCAGTAGAGGCGCTTCAGTTCAGCCGATATGCCCCCATTACCTGAACCCGCCGGCAACACACCGATTTGCACCGCCACGGCCGGGGAAAGCGAGGGCAACGGCTTCACTTGATCCCAAGCACTAACCCCTAATGTTTTCGGGGTCTCCCCTTCATGCTTTAGCAGCTCCCGGAATTCCGCCACCTTGGCTGTATCCTTGACATCAATCGCCGGCAGCCCGATCTCATCACCAAAGGAGAGATAATAGAAATTGTCCTCCATTTTGTTATCCTTCACATACTTGATCATCGTCGGGATATCAGTGGAGTGCAGGAAAATCTCCGACCGCGTCACCACGGGGGTCTCCGGTTTATGGCGGGCCAGGACAGCGGGGATACTCTTGGGGCTGTTGATCGGTAGGGTGTTGATCCCCAATGCCTCGCGGAAATCCAAGGCGGCCGCGGACATATCATCACCCGACAACGGCCCCTCGGTCTGCGCAAACAACTTTAACTTCCTGGGGACAGGCCCCAAACGCGGTTCAGCATTCAATGCCCGCGTCAACTCCTGGTAAATCTCCAAGGTCGAACGGGTAAATGCCACGCCCTCTTTCCGATGCAAATCCGGCTGAACGAGTACGCCCAAGGCCGGTTCACCCCGGGGAAGTTCAAATGATTTCAAGATCTTTGAGGCCACAGGCTCAAGCGCCAGGTCAACGGCAAAGGGCATGCTCTTGCTATCCTTGGCTGGCTTTGCACCGGGCGGATTGGCCGAAAACTGGTAGGGACTTGTCGACTCAACGTTCATCGTCGGCCCCAGGTCAAACCAGGGACTGATGGCACCAGGTGCAATGGCATTCGTCCAATCGCCATTCTTACGGGTCCCTAGCGATTGACCGTTCTCATCATAGAAACAAATCTTATCCGTATTCATAGGATAATAGTAGTCAGGCGCCCGGTGATTGTAATGCGTCCAACTAATCTTCATGGGCGCACTCCCCGTATTCCTGAAGCGGAAATAGACGTGGTTGGCACGACGGAGTTCATCCAAAAGCGGAAAGCGCGTAAAGCGCGGCGCAGATACCGGCGAAGGATCGGTCGTGAGCATGATGACATCCACTGAGCGAGCGCCAGCGGGTACAGGGTTCGTCTTTTTCGAGAGGATCAGATGGTAACGTCCTTTTTGCAATGTAACGGGATAACCTTCGGCTGCATCATGATCCAATCCCCAGTTCCAATAGAGATCGCCAGTCAAAAGCTGGCTTTTAAAGCTGAAATGCTTGGCCGATTCGCGTAATCCATAGGTCTTTTCGTAAACCACTTTCCCGCGGCTCTCTTCAAGACGAACGCCAAATGCGTAATTGAAATTAGGTGGACACTCATACTTGGCCCAGACCATATAGGTGCCGTCGACGGGCACATCAATATCCTGGATGGCCTCAGCCGAATTGTTGCCCTCATCGGTCATGGCATTACGCAGACGACTCGACCAGGCGCCGCCGAAGGTATTGTTCTGGTACAGATCATGGCCCCAGCGCCCCACCTGCCAGCCGCTACCCGGCCCGAAATGTTCCTGATCCACGCCCTTCATATCCTCACACTCAACGACAATGCGCGTTGGCTCCGGATTCGTGACTTGGGCAAAGGTTCCGCCGGGGGAACACAGACACAACGCACCAACAACCGCACAGGCTTTGATCTTCATGAAGAGGATTCTTTCCGGGTTCGTCAACTCATCGTATCTCTGCAATATTTAGATTCACTCTTACTCTGACCCATGGGTCTCGTCAACAATATTTAATGTTTTATGCAATGCGGATTAGTAATTTCCCTTAAGACTTCATCAATGCCCGAACTCACACTGCGGCTTGATGGCGGAAGAATCCGGCCGTAAGTCAAAACGGAAACAGCCTGGGTATACAACAAGGAGGACGCCTGTCCCGGTGCGGTGGTGGTGCCCACGGAGGAAATGACGGAAAAGAAAAAGGAATGGGCTCGCTTTGATAAGCGGTCGTCGCTTGAAAAATATCTGCGAATATGCAGGGCAAGCCGGTCTTTCCGGCAATCGCATAGGCTCAGTGCATGCGCAAACAGGATGGCACTGTTTGCGCATGCATTACCCCGCAGCGCCGGTAACGCCAGTCCCGAAAAGCTGAAAATCGATCACCCCGAGTCCCATCCCTGGAGGCCAACCCACCATGCAAAGTTTTACGGCGCGCACTTCCGTCGGCGCCAATTCCTGGTAATCGATCAGCAGATCATCCTTATTTCCTGTGCGATCCAGCAGCAAAACCCATGCGCCATCCAGGCTACTTTGGATCAACACCTTGTATTGAAACGGCCCCGGCAAAACTCCGTGCTCGTAGTCCAACCCCGGCTCTACCCAGCAAATCCGCAGCGCCTGGACCTTGAACGGAGCCCCCAGATCCACTTGCAACCATGGCTCCCGATCCTCACGGCCAGCCTGCCACCAGGTGCGCATCGATCCATCCACGGCATAGGACGAAACATGACCCTCCGCCTCACTGGACACCCGGGTAATCTTTCTTGCGCACAAAGGAAGCCAGCCTGTATCGCCCTCCCGCAAGGGATCCGCTTTCATGCCGGGCGCCCACTGGGGCCATTCGGAGGCGCCGAAACAAACGAGCTGGCCGTCTCCATCAAACCCCACCGGATCCATGCCAATTCGCCGCTCGAAGATGTGATGATAGCAAACCAGGCAGGTATAAAACGCCCAGATTGTATGGGAAGGTCCTTTAACGAGACACCCATGCCCCGGCCCCTGGACGAGACCATGCGGATCACGCAAAAAGGGATTGTGTTCGGCATAACGAAAAGGCCCCATGGGGTGGTCCGAAACATAGACCCCCATGGCATAGGAGGATAATTGCGTCGCCGGCGCACAATAGGTCAAATAATAAGTGTGGCCATGCTTGAACATCCAAGGCCCTTCCACCCAGCTTCGGGACGGGTCCTCATTATGACATCCATACCGTTCCCAGACGTGAGCAGGGTTGTAGGAAAACAAGATTTCCGGAGCCGTGACGGCTTTTTGCGGCGCGGCAGGATCCATCTGCATGCCATAGATCCCGGCCCCCCCGCATCCCCAATAGAGATAGACCGAACCGTCATCATCAGAAAAATACATGGGATCCCAAAATGCCGGTGGGGTTCGCCCCTGTTCATCGACAATCGCGCCACAGTTTATCCAAGGGCCCAAGGGCGTATCGGCACGATACAGGCAAGGATGTTCACGATCTGAGGCTGTGAGATAAAATGCGTCCTGATGAAGCATGATCGTGGGCGCATAGCCCACGTCCTCCAAATTCATCTGTATATGTTCCCAGGAACAGAAATCTTCACTCACCCAGACCATTCCCGCGGAAGGGTAGAGATACCACTTATTTTCGTAATACAAAACACTGGGATCAGCCGTCTCCCTGAAATCGCGGCGTGCCCCGTTATTGAGCCACCCATAGGTCTTGTTTTCCTTGTCCCGGCAATATTTCCCACGGGGGTAATCAGGTAATGCCAACGGATTGCAATAGGTTCGGTTGTTCATAATATTCTCATTCTTTTCATCATGGCATCCAATCATCAGTTCTGAACGGTGATGCGGGTAGACCCGCCTGATTAAATAGAGTCGCAGCCGGGTTGTTGGCCCAGGCATAGCGCACGGCCACGGGATGCGGGACAGCCGTGCTGGAGACAGCGACTCCATCGAGCCCGATTACCGCGTTAGCCGGAATAAACCGGCGATCTTCCCCGGCCATGGTAAATCCATGGAGACCGCCCTCCTTCGCGACCAACCCGCTCCCGGTATGCGTAAAAACAATGTGCGCTTCGTTACCCCGGAATGAACACGACTTGAACAAGGGGCCACACGCAACAATATCCCTTCGCTGGTAAACACCCCCGAGGGCGGATAGCGCCAGCCGTCGCCCGACATCCTGTTTGTTCTGCGGATGAATATTTGACTCATCTCCAATGTCGATGGTGACAGCCATGCCCGTCTCAGGTAGCGCAAGGGCCATCGATTGGGCTTCACGAATCTCGGCCCAGGAACTCCGCCCCTGTTCATCCCTGAACCCATAGTTCGGCAACTGCACAAAGAGAAATGCAAAAGACGCCTGATTCCACATGGCACGCCAGTCGCGGATGAGCGCGGGCAATTGCTGACGATAGCGGCCGGGGGCCTCGGAATTCGATTCGCCTTGATACCAGATGGCGCCCCGCAAACCGAAGGGGGCAACGGGGGAGATCATCCCCTGATATAAAATCGTGGGGCTGTTGGGATTACCGTCTCCAAAAGGCGCAAACGGTTCACGCGGCCGCAGGATCTCCCCGAAATCCTGTTCAATCCGGTAGCGCCAAGGCCCAACCAGGCGCGCAATCGTCCGGGTCTCATCCAGCGTCGTAAGCCGCAGGGCTTCGGCCCGGCCGCCAAACCCGCCGGCATAGCAATCGGACATGACGCGTACGGCGATCACATTCCGACCGACCTGCACCAACCGGCCAGGCACCCGATACTGACGGGCAACGGACCAGAAAGACGGCGTGTCCTTGCCGATGCGTCCGATCTCCTCCCCATTGAAATAGGTGACATCGGTCTTGTCGATTGGCCCAAGACTGAGAAGCAGGTCACGCCCTGCATCCGCTTCCGTGACTACCACTTCACGGCGGAACCAAAATACGCCACTGATCGGATGCCCGGCAGGTTGCCAGTACCCGGGCAGGTTCATTTTTCCCCAACCGGTCTGATCCCACTCCGGGGCCGCCCATCCCAGGGTGTAGCCTGAGTTACCTGTATCCTTCGGGAGATTCGCTTCCTCCCAGTCCTTACGCTCCAACAAGCGTTGGGCGTGCTCTTCCGCCAAGGCGACGGGATCCGTCTGGATCCGCTCATACGTCAGTAGTTCCTCCCGGCACTCCTCAATTCCGAGAAGCGCATCCCGGCTGGTCCACGCTTCAATCCGGGTTCCGCCCCAGGAGGAATTGATCAAGCCAATGGGGACGCCGAGCGCACGCTGAAGTTCCCGCCCGAAATAGTAGGCGGTTGCGGAAAATGAGCCCACGGTATCCGGACCACACACCGACCAGGCCGCCGTGACATCGGAAGTCGGCGCAATTTTCGCCTGCTTGGGGACGGTAAAAAGGCGAATGCCAGGCTGGTCGGCCGCCGTCACTTCGTTTACACCATCAGCGGCATCACGGACGCCCATCTCCATGTTAGATTGACCTGAACAGATCCAGACTTCACCGACCATGATATCGCGGACACGGATCTCTCTGGTCGCGGAGACCACCAGTTCAAACGGACCACCCGCCTCCAAGGCCGGAAGCGTCATCCGCCACGCCCCGCTCACACCGACAATGGCACTCTCAACATGCCCCGCGAGGAGAACGATCACCGCCTCCCCCGGTTCACCCCACCCCCATACCGGCAACGGGATTCCACGTTGCAACACCATGTGATCCCCGAAAATTCCCGCTAATTGCATATTGGTCCATTCCATCGATTTGTTGTTTCAAAATAGCACAACCACCGTCGTAAGACAATATACTATTATCTATTGCAATCCGCATATACATAGCGTATTGATATTACGAATGACAGTTATGAGCAGGAGCACGCCATGCGACCGGACAAAACCACTATGACGCCGCCTATTATCGCCTACCATTTGGATCTCAAGGGCGTCCAGATTCGATCTAACCACATTCCGCAACTGCTCGCAGATTTAGCCGGGCAGGGAATTAACAAGGTTCTCGTGGAATACGAGGATACCTTTCCCTTTACCCCACCTGTGCGTGTGGCCTGGGATCCCAAAACGGCTTTCACAACCGCATCGCTCACGGCATTCATAACGGAAGCGAACCAGTGTGGTATTGAAATCATCCCCCTGCAGCAGTGCCTGGGACATCTTGAGTACCTGTTGAGATGGAAATGTTATGCGGGATTCGCTCAAAACCAGGAATATCCCTCTACCCTGCGGTTGGACAAACCCAAGGCAAGGGCGTTTATCCGGGAAATGCTGCGCCAGGTCATAGAAGCCCATCCTGATAGCCGCTTCATTCATCTGGGCATGGATGAAGCTCGGCATCTGAACGAAAGTTCTCTTGTCCGAAAACGGGGAGCCGTCCTTCCCGT
This sequence comes from bacterium, assembly GCA_037128595.1. NCBI lineage: Bacteria > bacterium. The sequence goes on along the minus strand of JBAXWB010000028.1, from coordinate 14,850 downwards.
TTTTATGGAGTACTTGGAAGAGTTATGCGATTGGGTGGAAAAGTTCGGCAAAACCCCGATTATATTCACCGATATGATAGAAAACCACTTCCAGGTGGACAACCCTTTGGCTCGGTTCAAAGATCGTATCATCCTTATGCCTTGGGACTACACCGCACGGGGTGAGTGGATGCAGCAGGGGCAGATCCTTGGGCCTCGGATCGGGCGGAAAACGGCTCTGGAGGCCCAGAATGGCCATGGGGGAATGATTCATCAGGACACCAAGTTTGTAGAGGATTTGCCCCAGGACATCAGGCGTGTCATCAAACCTTATTATCGGAACGGACGCTTCAAGACGCTGTGGCAGGTAGACTATTTCACCAAGCTTGGATTCCGTGTCATCGGCGCCGCAGCGGGCCGGGTCAGCGCCGACGGGGCCGTGCTCCCCTCGTTCCGGAAGCGGTTTGAAAATATCGAGGCGTGGAGTCAGGCTATCCACAGAAACCGTCAAATGGGCCTCTGTGTGACCTCCTGGGCTCGCGGTAATTCGTTCAGTCCCCCGAATTTCAATATTGATCTCTGCTGGCCCTCCATCACCAGTTGCACCCAACTCATGGGCGCAAGGCCGCCTCAATTCTGGAGCGGCATCCCGGACAAACCGCTTGAAAAGCTCCTCTGGAGCATCAGTCAATTCCGGGAGGGATCAGCGCCAGGGAAACCGATCCTCGAAATCATCCGGCGCTGGCTGCCCCGTATTAAAACCCATCGTTATGAATGGCAAAGTCTCACCCTCATGGTCATGACACTGGAACTCCAGCGCAAATGCGCCTTTGCCTGCGAGGAAAGCGTCTGGTTCGGCGCCTCCCGGCGCCTTCCACCCCTCCAGTGGCAACGCTTAATTCAAGATCATGAACGATGCGAGAAAGAGATCATCACGCTACGACGTCGGATCCAGACGCATTTCTCAAAACGCTATCACGGGAAAGCCTTTCAGGATTGGCTCTGCTATCTCTTCGGCCCAGCGGAAAACCGGCTACGCGACAGCCTGACGTTCTGTCGCACTCAAAGAAAAAAATCAGCCCTGTTGAACTGAATACCTAATGGCTTTTCTATCCTGCTAACAGGATTTTCCCGATCCGATCCAGGGTCGGCTTGAGCACACCACAATCCCGTGCAAAGGAGGGCCACCGTTTTACAGCCGCACGAACCTCGTCCTCGATCTGCGCGGCTTCGGGTGCGCCAATACCGGCCCCTGCTGCAACACGGCGGAACTGCTCCTGACCGGGTGCCCGTCCTTCTCCGCAAACCGACGTCGTGTGTTCACCACCGGGCCCTTCGGTAAAGGTCAGGTCAAACCCCGGGGCCAGCATCCACCCCTCCTCCGGCTTGTAAAGAAAAGCGAAATTCTTCACATGGTCATCCCGGTTGTGAGCCAGCACGTTGAAAACCATCAGCCGGTAAATCTTCCGAACCTCCCCCATATTCCCCGTTAAAAGGCGCACCACTTTGTGGATATCCTGATAATCAAAACAGGGCAGGCGGAAGTTGGCTCCGGTCAGGTTCCCCAGACTGTGCATGTGAATGCGCCGCGGCCCCTCCCGGTCAAACCTCCTGACGCCAAAAAAGCGGCCCTCCCGAACCTCGAACAGCCTGTGCTCCGGAAATGAAATTCCCGCCGCCCGGGCCATGAGGGCGTAAGCCGCCTCCACCGCTCCCGTATCCGGTGAGTCAGTCCTCGCAAAAAATTTAACCAACCACGGGGCATACCCTCCGGGATACGGCTCCGGCCCCGTAACAAGGTCTCCACCACAGACCCCGGCCAGCACTTTTGGCCGTGCCCCGCCGGGTGAGCCACCGGCCTGCAGGAGTTCAGGCAAAACAACTGCGGCGTCCCCTTCCAACACGGCTTGAGCCTCCCTCGCCAACCGCCCCAGTTCCCCCCCCTTCACACCCTCATCTGACTCTCGTGAAGAAGGATGGAAGGAGAGCGCGCCAAGGGCACTCTCTCCCATCCATGCCAAGCGGTCCAACTCGGTAAAGGCTGCCGACGAGGCCCCTCTCTGACGCAGGAACCTGTCCATCAACAAACGCCCCCACCCATCCGGAAGCGCATCATCAAACACTCCCGGCAACTGCGGGAATGTTTGTAACCCAGGTACCACCGGCAACTTGAAGGGCGAGAGCGGGTCCCCCTGCGTGATGAAGGCCTCGTCAAACTCGAAAAAGTAGCGCCCCCGGTCTTCCGCTAACTCTCCCACGGGAATGACCTGGCCGGGCGCCCTATGATAACGCACAGTTAGCCGCTTCACCGCACTCCCCGCTTTGGCAGAGGCTGCCGTAAACGCCGGTCCAATTCATCGATACTCCGGGCAGGCGGAGGGCCGAGCAACGTTCCGAACTCCTCCAGTCGGCCTAGGGAAAAGGCGACACGCAAAACAAGTTCCAACGACGCCTGCCCCGTTTGCTCAAACCGTTTGAGTGACGCCCCGGAAACCCCTGCCCGCTCAGCCAACGTCAGGCGCTTCCATCCAGCTAACAGCCTCAACGCCTTCGCTTTGGCCCCCAGGGCTACCGACATCTCTTCTGGCATCAATTGATTCAGCAATTCCATAAGGATAATATATAGTCTTCTTCATACGATATTTCAACAATAAAGACAATATAATAACCTCAATCCTTGCCGTTCAATTCATGCTTGCGCACCAACCGTTGCAGATAGGCGCGCTCAATCTGCGCTTCCCGCGCGGCACGGGAAATATTGCCGTCATTGCGATCCAGTAATTTCACCAGATAGTCTTTCTCAAACTGGTCAACCAACTGGTTCTTGGCTTCCTTGAAGGGCAGGTCCGACTGGTCATCCGCCCCAGCGTCAGGATTCGTTGCGCCCATACGCCCCAGTGAGAGGCAGGCCCCCAGATCAATGGCCCCCGTCGAACCGCGTACCGCCATCTCGATCACATTTCTCAACTCACGGGCATTCCCCGGCCAGTCATGCTGCCGGAACAGGGTCATACTTTTCTCAAACTCCGCCCAGGCCGTCACATCATCGGACCCCGTGAGGTCTTTCAGGATGCAGCGTACCAGCAGCGGGATGTCATCCTTCCGCTGCCGCAGCGGCGGCAGTTCAATTTTCACAATCGACAGCCGGTAAAAGAGGTCTTCACGGAACCGGCCCTCACGGACCTCCCTCTCCAGGTTGCGGTTCGAGGCCGCAATGATCCGCACATCCACTGGGCGCACCGTATTCGCCCCCAACCGCCGCACTTCTTTCTTTTCCAATACGCGTAGCAGTTTCGGCTGTAACGACAGGTCCAACTCGCCAATCTCATCCAGGAACACCGTCCCTCCATGCGCGGCCTCGAAAGCCCCTACCCGCTCTGCACCCGCCCCCGTGAACGCCCCTTTCGCATGTCCGAATAATTCGCTTTCGATCACCCCGGTCGCCAACGCGCCGCAGTCAATGACCACAAACGGCTTCTTGCTCCGGGGACTATGCGCATGCAGCGCCTCGGCCAGGAGTTCCTTGCCCGTTCCCGTCTCCCCTTGAATCAGAATGGCCGCATCGCTCCGGGCATAGGTCTCCGCCAGATGAAAGACCCGGCGCATCGCCGCACTCACCCCGTTCAACCGCCCGAACTGCTCCAAGTCACTCAAGGGATAGGACATCGTTTCCTGCAGCGGACTGAACACCATCCGCGTCGTCCCCACCTGGAATTCCACCCCCTGGGTCAGATACACCTCACAGACCCGGACCCCCTGCACCATCGTGCCATTGGTGCTGCCCAGATCCCGCAAAAAGAAGCCCTCTTCACGCTGATGAATCTCGCAATGCCGGCGCGAGGCCGCCGCATCCGTCACAATCAGGTCGTTCTGTGCGCCCGCGCCGATCGTAAATACATCCTTGTCGATCGGGACTTCACGTCCCCGTTCGGTACTGCTGATCATCAGGAGTTTCGCCTTTTTCAACTGCAAGGCACGTGGTGCCCCCTTGCCGGGGAGCATGACCGTCTGGAGTCCGCTTCGGACCGAACGCTTGATGGCTGTCTTAGTCATAATGGTGATCTTGAGGCTACGCCGCCCTCCCCTCACCGTCAACACGAAACTGCATACAACAGAATGCACCTAACCCCGCTAACTGCATACTGTGCAACACAACCCTGGCGCCCGTCATCATCGCACTCTTAATCATAATCGTAATCGTAATCCTAATCGTAATCCTCTGCCCCGGAAAAGATTACGATTAGGATTACGATTACGATTAAGACTAGAAGAATGAATCATGGCACACCTCGTGCTAAATAACTGACACATCAAAAGGAGCCGCTATGTCGAACATTGAAGAACATGCCAACGCCGTCCCACCGCCTGCCACCCAGGGCGACATCGAAACAGTCAAAGCGCTGAATGTCGCCTACGAAAAATTGACGAAGGAGGTCCGCCAGGCCATTGTCGGCCAGGACAAGGTGGTCGAAGAGGTCCTCGTGGCCATCTTCTGCCGGGGCCATGCGCTGCTGGTCGGCGTTCCGGGCCTTGCCAAGACCCTGCTGGTGAGCACCCTCTCCCGGGTGATGGATTTGTCATTCAAGCGCATCCAGTTCACCCCCGACCTGATGCCCGCCGACATTACCGGCACTGATGTCCTCGAAGAGGATCGCACCACGGGCAAGCGGGCCTTCCGGTTTGTTCATGGCCCCTTGTTCGCCAACATGGTTCTGGCCGACGAAATCAATCGGACGCCGCCCAAGACCCAGGCCGCGCTGCTGGAAGCCATGCAGGAGCGGATCGTCACCGTGGGCGGAGCCAGCTTCAAACTCCCTGACCCCTTCTTTGTTCTCGCGACCCAGAACCCCATTGAACAGGAGGGAACCTATCCCCTGCCCGAAGCCCAGCTGGACCGCTTCATGTTCATGATCAAGGTGGGTTACCCCACCGCCGCCGAGGAGCTGGCGATTGCCAAGCAAGTCACCGGCACGTACAAGGCCCAGCTTGAACCGGTGTTGTCCGGCGAGGACATCCTTAAGCTGCAGGAGATCGTCCGCCGCGTTCCGGCCGCCGATCATGTGTTTGAGTACGCCCGCGATCTGGCCCGGGCCACCCGCCCCGGACCCGACTCCCCGGCGTTTGTGCGGGAACTCATCCAGTGGGGAGCCGGCCCGCGTGCCACCATCAACTTGATGATGGCCGCCAAAGCCCGCGCCATCCTGCACGGGCGTTATCACGCCACCACGGAAGATGTTCGCGAGCTGGCCGTGTGCGTCCTGCGGCACCGCATCGTGCCCACCTTCAATGCGGATGCCACCGGCATCACCACCGACCAGATTGTCCAGCGGCTGCTGGAAGAAATCAAACCGTCGGCGTCCGGATCGCTGACTTAACCATCATAATCGTAATCTTAATCTTAATCTTTTTATTCCTCTGGACAATAGCCACCCCCAAGAATGATTACGATTATGATTAAGATTACGATTAAGAGTGAAACATGATTGACGCCCCCCAAAGCCCTTCGACCTCCGTTCCGGCCCACTTCCAGTTACTGGATCCTGAGGCGATGGCCAAGATCAACCGGCTTGAACTGCTCGCCCGGCAAACGGTGGAGGGATTCATTTCCGGGCGGCACAAAAGCCCCTACCGCGGCTATTCGGCCGAATTTGCCGAACACCGGGAATATGCGCCGGGCGACGACCTCCGCGATCTCGACTGGCAAGTCTATGCCAAGTCCGACCGCTATTACATCAAGCAGTATATCGAGGAGACCAACCTCCGGGCCACCATTCTGCTGGATGCTTCGGGATCCATGGGCTATCGCGGCGAAAACGCCGCCAAACACCAGGGCCAACCCCTCAGCAAATTCGAGTACGGCCGGTTTCTCGCCGCCAGCCTGGTGCGCCTGCTCCTGAATCAGCAGGATGCGGTCGGCCTGGTGACCTTTGACACGGCGATCCGCCGCTACCTTCCCTGCCGGACCCGGACCAATCACATGAGTGTCCTGCTGGAGGAACTGTTCAAAACGAAACCCGGCGAGGAATCGGCTCTCGCCCCGGTCTTCCACGAGGTGGCTGAACGGGTCCATCGCCGCGGCCTCCTGATCATCATCTCCGACCTGTTTGATAACCCGGAGAACCTCCTCAAGGCGCTCCATCACTTCCGCTTCCGCAAGCACGAGGTCATTCTCATGCATGTGATGGCAGATGAAGAACTGACCTTCCCGTTCAAGCACTGGAGCCAGTTCCGCGATCTGGAGCAATCAGGAAACCATTTGGAAATCGATCCGGAGTCCCTGCGCTCTGCTTATCTGAGCGAAGTCCGATCCTTTCTTAATAGGATCGAAAAAGGCTGCGGCGAGATGCGGATCGACTATGTCCCCTTCTCAACCCATCAGGATTTTGACCTGGCCCTGGCCAGCTATCTGGCACACCGGAAGAGCCTGGTGAAGCGATGAGAAAGCCGGTGAGCAGTGGACAGTGGGCAGCGAGCAGTAGGCAGTGGACAGAAGGCAGAAGACAGTTTTTTGCTTCCTGCCCACTGCCCTCTGCTCACTGCTCACTGCTTACTGCCCACTGCCCACTGCCCACTGCCCGCTGTGTGGGGGCGCCTTCATGACATTCCTGAATCCATTAATCTTATTTGGCCTGGCGGCCATCGCCATCCCGATCCTCATTCATCTGATGAACCGGAGCAAGCCCCGTCCTATCGCGTGGGGGGCCATGCAGTTCCTGATGGCCTCGATGACCGCCCGGAGTCGCCGGGTGAAAATTGAAGACGGCATTCTCCTGTGCTTACGTTGCCTGGCGCTGACCGCCCTGGCGTTGGCCATGGCGCGCCCGTTCCTTCCCAGTATGTCCGCCGTGCCCTGGGTCCTCATCCTGCCCGGTATGCTGCTCGCCGTGCTCTGCGCCGGCATCGCCACCGTCATCTGGCCCAATGTCAAGCTACGCGGCCGGCTCCTGAAAACCGCCGCCGTCCTGCTGATCATCGCCGTGCTGGCCACTCTCCTGGAACAGCGGATCCAGGCCCGCCGCTGGATGACGGCGTCCGGCGGAGGCGATACGGTGATCATCCTCGATGCCTCGCTCTCCATGACCCTGGTCGCCAACGGACAAAGCCATTTCAACCAGGCGATCCAGGAAGCCCGCCTCCTGATCGAGCAGGCCCGTCCGGGTGACGCCCTGGCCATTATCCTGGCCGGTCCGGTCCCCCGGGCACTGATCAGTCGCCCTACGTCAGACCGACAGGAGCTATTGCGCGCCCTGGCCGGCCCGGACTGCAAACCCACTGGCGGCATCATGGCCGCGCTGGAAGCCCTGAACCTGGCGGCCTCCCTCCTGGCCGATGGCCCCAATGTCACCAAGTCCGTCGTGCTCTTCACTGACGGCCAGGTCACGGGATGGGATCCCCAGTCCAGCGCCCGCTGGGCGTTTCTGGCTTCCAACTTCACCCAACTCCCCGCCCCGCCGCGGGTCATCTGCCGCCGCCTGCCTCAACCGGAAGGGTTCCGCAACGCACTGGTCTCGGAAATCAGACTGTCACGTTCAATCATCGGCACCGATCGCCCCGTGAAAATCGAGGTGAGCATTGCCAACTCCGGCACGGTCGCCGTCCACCCTACCGCTCTGGAATTGAGTGTGGCCGGCCAACCGCCCGAACGCATTCCCATCATGAAGGACTTGATGCCTCAGACCTCCGAGACGTTCCTGTTCCCTCATCGATTCGAGGCCCCCGGCCCTCAACTCGTCCAGGCCAGGCTGATGACGGAAGATGATCTTCCGGCGGACAATGTGCTCGAACAGAAGGTCCAGGTCCTGGAACGCCTGCCGGTCCTCCTGGTCGAAGGGGCCTCCACGGAGCGCTTTTTCTTCCGCAAAACGGCAAGCCTCATCCGGAGCGCATTAACCCCGCGCGAAGCCACCTCAGGCCAAGGGGCCGGTTCCCCGGAATCGTCCTTTCTGGTTAAGCCCACGATTGTCGAGGCCGCTGATATCGGGACGATCAAGGATCTGAGCCCTTACCGTGTGATCATCATGGCCGATGTTTCACGCCTGCCGGCCACCGAAGCCGACCGGGTGTCTGCCTTTGTCAAGGCGGGCGGCGGACTGCTCGTGACACCGGGCGCCCGGGCTGAACCGGCTTTCTACAACGCCTGGCAGACCCCCGCCGGCGAGCCCATCCTCCCTGCCCGGCTCGAGCAACGCATCTACCCGCCGGATCCGCTGAAGCTGGACCTCAAGTCCTTCACCCATCCCGCCGTCCAGCTGGTGGCACAACCGGATCAATCCGATGCCCGGCTCGGCCTGATCGCCGGCTACTGGAAACTGGCACTGGATCCTGCGTCCAGCGAGATCCGAGTCGGTGGCAAACTTGAATCCGGTGCCCCCTGGCTTCTGGAGCACCCGCTCGGCAAGGGCGAAGTCCTGATGCTGCCCATGGCCTTTGATCGCCGCGACAGCAACCTCTCCTCGCTCAAGTGCTTTGTCCCGCTCGTCCATGAGATGGTGTATTTCCTGGCTGCCCCCGCCTTGCAGAACATCAATCAAGCGGTTAAAAACCCGCTCGAGGAAAGCACGCTCACCGGCCTCTCCGATGCCGATATCGCCGCCGTGCGCAGCCATATCGACCTGTTTCTTCCTGGATCCATGGAGGAACTCCTCACCGCCTTCACGGGGAAGGTACCGGGGCAGGAATTGTGGAAAATCCTGATTCTGTGCGCCTTGCTCACCCTCCTGGCCGAAGTCGCGCTGACCCGCTGGATCACGCTGCACCGGCATCTGCATCAGGCGAAACCGGTCACTCTGAAATCCCCGGCGGAAAGCGTGCAAGCCATGAAATCACATCTAACGGAATTACTAGGCAATGATCGAATTCCCTAACAGTCTCGCCGTCTACAGCCTATTCACCTGCCTCCTCCTGGCCGGGTGGGTCCGCTCTCACATCTGGAGCCGCGGGCTGACGGGGCAATGGAAGTGGCTGGGCTTCACCGGCAGATCGGTGATCGGATTCCTGACGCTCTTCGCCGCTGCCGGAGTGGCCCAGCATGCCATCGTCTTTTCGACCTCCTGGCGCCTCTGGCCGATCCTGCTGCCTGGCGCCTTCCTGATCGAAGGCGTCATGGCACTCGCCCGTTTGGAACGGAATATCGTCTCTCCCCGTGCCGGGAGAACCCTGACGGTCCTGCGGGTCTCGTCGATCCTGGCCGTCCTGCTCATCCTCTGCCAACCCGTGGTCGTGTTCAACGCAGTCCGTCACATCCAGCGCCACGTCGTGGTGCTGCTGGATGTGAGCGCCTCCATGCAGGTCCCCGACAACAACCTGTCGGCCGCTGAAAAACTGCGCCTGTCCGAGAGTCTGCAACTCCCTGCCGCCCGCCGCACCTGCCAACTGGATCTGATCGCCAGCCGTCTGGGCGAAATCAGCCAGACCCTTCTGGCCCGGACTGACTGGCTCAATGCCCTGTCCGAAGCCACGCCCGAGCTGCGGTCCCGTCAATTAAAACAGCAGGGTCCCGCCCAGCGGAAAGCCCTCAAGCAGATCGGGGCCTCCCTCGAGGAAGCCTCTCAAACCCTGGACACCGCGGCCGCCGCCCCGTTCCTCCAGAAGGCCGCCAGCACTCAAATCAGCGATCTGAAGCGCTTCAGATCCCAACTGACCGCCGAAGCCACCCAGCCTCTGGACCTTGCGATCAAACAGATTGATGCCTGGGACAACGTTCCCCCCACTCCCGCCGACTCCATAACGATGCGAGATGCCCTCCGGAAAACGGCCACGTTCCTGGCCGGGGCGGAAGGACGGTTACGCCCCATCGGCGATGAGGTGGACCGGAGCTTCTACCAGACCTTGTCGGAATCAGACCGGAAGGCCATTGACCAGGTGGCCACCCTGCGCCGGAGTGAGCTGGCGGAGCGCCTCCTGTCCTCGCACGCCACCCCCGGAATTCTGGAACAGCTGGACGCAGACTATGGGACTCAGGTCTATTCCTTCGGGGCCTTCCCCACCGAAGTAAAACCCCGTACCCTGTTCAAGACATCCGGGGCCGGCCCCCAGGTCGCCCCGGCCCCCCGGCAACTTCCGAGCACGGACCTGGCTGGAGCCCTGAGTAAAATTTCCGAAACCCTCACCCCGGAACAAACCGCCGGAGTGATTCTCCTCTCTGATGGCCGGCACAATACCGCCAGCTCGGTCGAGTCCATCGCCCGCACCTTCGGCACACAACGGATTCCCATCTTCCCCGTTGTCATGGGCGGAAACCGCACGCCCCCCACCGACGCCGCCATCGCCACCGTAACCGCGCCCGAATCCGTCAGCACCAACGAACGCGTCTCCTTCGCAGTGGATTTGAAACTGGACGGTCTGTCCGGCTCCAACGTGACGGTCACCCTCTTCGATGGCGCCATCCCGGTCGCCTCCAACACCGTGACGCCAACCGACGGCGCCTTCCGGCAGCAGCTCCTGCTTTCCGATCTTCCCAAAACCAACGGCCTGCACGCCTATTCCGTCAAAGCCGCCTCCTTTGCCTCCGAAGTGGATTTCAGCAACAACGTGTTCAGCATTCCGGTACGCGTTGAAAGCGATTCCATGAACGTGCTCCTGATCGATGGCACCCCGCGGTGGGAATTCCGTTTTCTTAAAAACCTGTTCATGCAACGGGACAAGAACGTGCGCCTCCAGTACCTGCTGCTTCATCCGGACCAGATCGACGGGATCACCGGCCGGCCCCCCCGTCCCGCCTCCGTTGCGGCAGACCCCTCGGAATGTGAAGCGACCCTCCTGCCGGCCAATGAGGCGGAATGGATGAAATTCGACGTGATCATCCTGGGGGATGTGGCCCCGGATGAGCTCGGCCCGTCGAACCTGCGCCACCTGCAGCACTATGTCCTCAACCGGGGCGGCTCACTGATCGTGATCGCCGGGAGCCGGTATATGCCCCAGGCCTATACGGGCACCCCCCTGGCGGAACTCCTGCCCGTCACCTTCAAGCCGGCCATCCGCCCGCTTCTGGCCGCACCGGAAGCGGAGTTCCGGCTGAACCTTACCGCGGAAGGGCGTCAGGCGATGGTGATGAACCTCGATGACAACCCGGCCGCCAACCTGAAAGCCTGGGACAGCCTTCCCGGCCTCCACTGGCGCAATGGCTCCCTCACGGCCAGAAGCAGTGCCACGGTGCTCGCCTATGCCACCCCGTTCCCGCCGGAACGGGATGATCAGCCCGCCTCCATTCCTGATGCCGAAGCCTTCCGGCAACAACGACAGCGCGAACAGGCCAACCCCCTCGTGGTGAGCCATCAGGCCGGCTTCGGCTCCGTCCTGATGTTCGGATTCGACCAGACCTGGCGCCTCCGCTACAAACGAGGGGATCAATATCACCACAAGTTGTGGGGCCAGATTCTCCGCTGGGCGACCTCCGACCGGATCGCCACGGGGTCTTCCACACTCCGGATCGGGACCTCGCGTTCCCGTTACCCCGCAGGCAGCCCGGTGCGGGTGACCGCCCGACTGGCCACCCCGGACTTCATGCCCATCAGCAAGGCCAACCCCGGCGCGACCTTATGGACCGGTGACAAGAGGGTCACACGCTTCACACTGAGTTACCGGGAGAGCTCGCCCGGCATCTATGCCGCCGAGTTGGGCGCCCTTCCCGAAGGGCTATACCGCATCGAATTGGACACCGCCGGAATCAGCCAGCTTAATTCCGCCAGCCCCTCTCCCGTATCCGCTGAATTCTCCGTCACGGCCGCCGCTGACTCCGAAACCGTTGAACTCTCGGCCGATCGCGGCCTCCTAACCAGCTTGGCCGGGCTCACCGCCGGCGCCGTACTGGAACCTGCCGCTCTTAATTCCATCGCCAAACGACTTGGCCCGGCGACCCTCACCACCCGTGAGCGGCGTCAGGTGGATCTCTGGAATTCATGGCCCTGGTTCCTTCTGATCCTGACGCTCCTGACCGCCGAGTGGATGTTGCGCAAGAAAGTGAGACTGCCCTGATGAACCTATTTTCTTCCCAAGACGGCCCGGCCGGGACGCCTCGCCCTACCAAAATTCAGGAGATCCCGCCCCCTGCGCTGCCCGCCGAGATTGTCACGGCGCTCAGCGGGCTTATCCGGCGTACCCGGCGCCTGGTGATCCTCCGCGGCCTGTGCGCCTCCTGTGCCGCCGGCATCGGCGCGTTTCTGCTCATCATGCTGCTGGACGCCGGCGTCACCCTGCTCGACCCCTGGCCGCGCTGGCTCATGACCGGTCTGGCCTATTCAACCTGGGTGGGCGCCACCATCTGGTTTCTGATCCGCCCCCTGATGCACGCCTTCACTCTTGCCGGGATCGCACGGCTCATCGAGACGCATCACCCGGAATTGCAGGAACGCATCAGTTCCGCCGTCCAACTGCTGAGCAGCCGGGATCTCCCCTCCATCCGCGGATCCGACACCTTGATTGCCGCCCTGACGGCGGAAGCCGTACGCGAAGCGGTGACCATCCAGCCCCGGCGGGAAATCTCATTCCGCGGTGCCATCCCCTTCGTGGTGGCCGCCCTACTGGTACTGGGGGTGCTGGCCGCCTCCTACCTGGTCCGCCCACGACAGACCGGCTTCCTGCTGGCGCGGGCCGCTGCTCCTTTCCTGAATCTCCCCAACGTCCAGGCCATGGACCTGGTGATCGAACCGGGAGACACCCTGATCGCCGCCGGGTCCAGCCTGCAGGTTTCGCTCCGCACCGCCAACCCGGTCGTCACCTCCGCACGACTCCGTCAGGTGGATCGGCAGGGCCATGAGAGCGTCATCGACATGCTGGCACTCCCTCCCTTGACCAATCAACCCGGCCGGCGGTTTACCGTCACCCTGCCCAGTGTGATGAACGACTTCCGGTACCGCGTCCATGCCGGCGATGCCTTGTCCCGGTTCTTCACGGCCCGGGTGGCAACCCCGCCCGTCATCGAGCACCTGGATATCCGTTATCGCTTTCCCGAATACTCCCGTCTGGGCGTCAAGCATGAACACGACGGATCCGGAACCATCCGGGCCCTCGTCGGCACTGAAGTGACCATCTCCGCCGAGGTCAACAAACCCGCACGGCAGGCCGCACTCCAGATCAACTCCCCGACCCTCACCAACAGTATTACGGGAACGGTACGCACGGTTGGCAAAACGGTTTTCTACGACTTTTCCCTGACGCTTCCCAAGGGCTTGAATGGCGGTTGGACCCTCCGGCTGACCGACGAGATCAACCTGACCAATTCGCCTTTCGAACATTCCATCCAGGCCCTCCCGGATAACCCGCCGGTGATTACGGTGACCAGCCCCCTCCAGAAGGAACTGCACCTGAACCGCGCCACCCGCCTGCCGGTTTCCTACCGTGCCACGGATGACCTGGGCCTGACCGCCCTGGCGATGGTCTTAACGCTCCCGGGTTCAACCGACGACCTGATCCGGCCCCTCGCCTTTCCCGCTTCAACCACCAACGGCTCACTGCGACTCATCAACGGCGAAACCACCCTGATGCTTGAGGATCCCCTGTTCACCGGCGTCCAGCGCTTCTCCTTCCGCCTCCGCGCCTGCGATACCCGGTCGGGAGCCTCCGCCAAACCCCAGTCTTCAGATTCAGAAGTGATCACCATCCTCCTTGAAAGCCAGGCGGAGTCCTGGACTGAACAGGTGCTGGCCAGCCAGGAACAGCGCGTGCAGCAGGGGCTTAAACAGGTTCAGCAAAAACTCGCCTCGGCCAGCGAGCAGGCCCGCGCCCTGAATAACCCGCGCACCCTGCAGCAGCCGCTCACCGATGACACCACCCGGAAAATTGACACCTTGCAGGATACGCTGGCCGCCACCGACAATGCATTACGGGATATTGCCACCGATCTCGACAAGGGCTTCTTTGAGACCCTTGCCAGCAATCTGACCGCCCTGGCTGAAAATCATGTCAGTAAAGCAGAGAATATGGCCGGCCAGATCCGCCTCGTGGATACGCCGGCGGAACGGATGGCTATCAACAGCAACATCACCGCCGAAATTGCGACCTCCCAGAATATCCTGGAACGGGCCATCAAGGATCATGAACTGGCCCGCTCGGCCGTGCACCGTGCCGTGGAACTGGACCAGCTGGCGGAGAAACAGGCGGCGCTCGCCCAAACCCGGCAGGATATGGAAAAAGCCATGACCGATCCCGCCACCAACGCGATGTCTGCCGCCCAAACCGCCGCCGCAAAGGAGTGGCAGAAGGAGCAGGACCGAGTGGCGGATGAGCTCGCCAAGCTGGCCCGTGAAAACCCGGACTCCGTGAGCCAGGTTGCCGCCGACATCAGTAATCGCACCACGCAAGCCAGTGTCCAGGCCCTGGAACTGGCCCATCGGCAAACTGAACTGGCCGCCGCGACCAAAGAGGAATCGGACCAATTGCAAAAACTGGACACCCAGTGGCACGCACTGGCCACCCGCCAGAACCAACTGGCAGAACAGGCCCGGACCGAGCCCCTGGCCACCGCCCAGAACGAAGCCATGCGACAGGCTGCCCGCGACCTGGAGTCCGGCAAAAAAGAGCCGGCCATTGAAACCCAGTCCCGGATCGCCTCGGCCCTTCATCAGAAAGCCGACACCCTGGCCAAGGCGGCCGACGTCCCGCAGGATACGACCAAACCTGATCCCGCACAGGAATTGGCCGCCCGCGCGGCCGGCCTGAAAGCCGGATCGCCGAAGACCAGTCAACCCAACGCGAACGAGGCGGCAGCCAAAGCGGCCGCGCAAAAGGCCGCACAGCAGGCGCGGGAAGCCGCCGAGCTGGCGAAGCAGGCAGACCAGCTTGCTGGCCAGAAAGCAGAACAGGCCAGCCAGACCGCCCAGCAAGCCGAACAACAAACGGGTGCCGCCAAGGACAAGGAGGCCACCCGCGAGATCG